>APCU01000029.1 GCA_000347575.1 Candidatus Caldatribacterium saccharofermentans OP9-77CS
GCAAAGCGATCCCTGTACTGGTGAGAAGTTCGGGAGCACTCCCGGTCGGGCGACCCGGTATACGCTCGCAGGGCGCTAACTCGAGATTTCTCTGTCCTCCACGAGATGTTTCCCGTTCATGGAAGAACTTCCCCCTACTCCTGCAAGCAGTGAGTGACCCCCAGCGACACCCACGAATGAACACGAGCCCACCCAAAAGGAAAAAACAGGTTGCAGCAAGGAAGGAATAAAAAGAAGGTAAAACCCCTTTCAGGGGGAAGAGGTGATGGAGATGGGCAATATCCTTTTTGTCGCCATAACCCTGGTCCTTTTCCTTTTCAGGGTCCAGGCCGCTTTCGCCCAGGAAAACCTTGAAAAGGCCACCTTCGCCGGTGGATGCTTCTGGTGCATGGAGAGTGTTTTCGAGAACATCCCCGGGGTGATTGAGGTCGTCTCCGGGTACACCGGGGGACACACCGAAAACCCCACGTATGAGGAAGTGTGTTCTGGGAAAACCGGCCACCTCGAAGCCGTCCAGGTAACCTATGATCCGGAAAAGGTCACCTACGAGGAGCTCCTTGAAGTCTTCTGGAAGAACATCGACCCCACCGATCCGGGAGGGCAGTTCGTTGACCGGGGTCCTCAGTACCGCACCGCCATTTTCTACCACAGCGAATCCCAGCGCATCGCAGCAGAGCACTCAAAGGTAGCCTTAGAACGCTCGGGGAGGTTCGAAAAACCGATTGTCACCGAGATTCTCCCTGCCTCCACCTTCTACCGGGCCGAAGAGTACCACCAGGACTATTACAAGAAGTGCCCGCTGCGGTATGAATTCTACCGTTCCCACTCCGGCCGAGAGGAGTTCCAAAAGCAATACTGGCAGAAACCCTGGGAGAACTTCCAAAAACCCTCTCCGGAAGTCCTGCGCCGGAAGCTCACTCCCCTTCAGTTTCAGGTCACCCAGGAAAACGCCACCGAACCGCCATTCCGGAACGAGTACTGGAACAACAAACGCGAAGGCATTTACGTGGACATCGTCTCTGGAGAGCCCCTCTTCAGTTCCCTGGACAAGTTCGACTCCGGGACCGGATGGCCGAGCTTCACCCGGCCGCTTGAGCCGGACAATATCGTCGAGGTGGAAGACCGCAGCCACTTTATGGTGCGCATCGAAGTCCGAAGCCGCCACGCCGACTCCCACCTGGGGCATGTTTTCGACGACGGACCTCCACCCACCGGGAAACGCTATTGCATCAATTCCGCCGCCCTGCGGTTCATCCCCAAAGAGGACCTGGAGAAAGAAGGATACGGTAAGTACCGGAAGCTTTTCGAAGAATAAGCCCCAGCCATCCCGGAAGACCTGCCTCCGGGATGGCTTCTCCAAGACCCTGTGATACCCGGTTCTGAGGTTCCTTACTCCCTTGACACTCCTGGTATAATCAAAGGAAGTCGAAAAATCCGGAGTGTGAGACCATGATAAGGGCTGTTATCTTCGATATAGACGGAACCATTACTGATACCAATCCCCTCCTCCTTGAAGCCATCCAGAGGGCCTATCAGGAGTTCACCGGAGAGGAAAAACCAGAAGAGTACTTCGTGTTCACCCTGGGCATTCCAAGCCCGGAAACGGTGCGAAAGCTCGGTATCCCCGAGGACAAATCTCAGGACTTCGTCAAGCGGTGGCAGGACCTCATCAGGGAAGCAATGCCTAGGGTGCAGCTTTTCCCAGGGATGCGGGAGGTCCTTGAAACGCTCAAAGAAGCGGACATTCCCATGGCGATCGTTACAGCAAAAGTACGCTCAGAGATGAGCTACCAGTTCGACCACCTGGGGCTCAATAACTTCTTCAGGGTCATCATCTGCGCCGAGGACGCTCCCCGTCCCAAACCGTATCCGGATCCCCTGCTTTTGGCTTGCGAGAAGCTCTCTGTCGCTCCTCAAGAAGCGCTCTTTCTTGGAGATAGCGTGTACGATATCACTGCGGCTCGCCTTGCAGGGGTACCTTTTGCTCTGGCCCTCTGGGGAGCGCTGGAGCGTGAACGGGTGCTCACGATGCACCCGGATTTCGTCCTCTCCTCCCCCAGGGACCTTCTCAAGATTCTCCGGAAGAGTCTCCGGGAGAGAGCGAAAGTATTGCTCTGAGGCTTAAGGCGTTCTCAAACATCGGGATGTTGTTGAAAAGACAGAAGGCGTCTTTTGAGGATGCTTTGAGGAGTTCGCAAGGAAACGAAGCTCCTCGTCGCTGTAGCAGTACCGGTAGGACCCCCTGCCGTGCAGGCGGAAGTACACGACCTCCCCCCACTGGGGGGAATCCCCAAAAGGGTCCACAACGTGGACGAGATCAAGCTCCTGGCAGATGACCCGGATGTCCTCTTTTCGCCACTTCCCCCGGGGTTCCCAGGCAAGGAGCACCTCTTTTCGGGGGAAACGCTCAAAGAACCGAACCAGGTTCCTCCGGTGCTCCGGAGTTGGAGTGAACGAGGGAGGACACTGGAAGACGATCACCTTCGCCTGCAGGGCCACCGCCTCTTCAAAGGTGAAGCGAGCACACGTTGCCACCTCTTCGGTGTCCTGGAAGAACCCCAGGTTTTCGGGACGAAAACCCGAAGGAAGCCGGGTGCGCCGGTACGTGGGGGAGGAAGCCGGATGGGTGATGCCCTGGAAAGCCTTCATGGTGAACACGAAAGACGGCGGAGCTTCCTCTCGAAGGCGGACAAGACTTTCTGGGGGAACGAGGTTGTAAAAGGTTTTCTGGACTTCCACCACATCGAGGTGCTGGAAGAGCTCAGCCCGCTTCCTTGGGAAACCGCAGACACCAACGCGAATCATGGACAGAGCAGAATAGCCGACGCAACCTTGCGTTCTCCCAGAAGGTCTGAGGGAAGGTTCAGGATTTTCCCCTCAAGGTAGAAGGTCGTCGACCCCCCACCATCGAGATTCAGGGCAGATCTCATCCGGTACGTCTTCAGTTCCTCAACAAGCTCCTCAATCGTCATCCCCACACTGTGGCCCGGTCGCCTCCCATCGACAATGAGAAAGAGCACACGTCCATCCTCGAGGTTCCCCACCACCGTGCGGGGGTGTCGTTTGGCCACAATATCAGGATTGAAATCTCCAAAAGGCCCGGGTTGCCCTTCGAAGAAAAGGAGCGGGCCTCCACTCACGGCATACCGGACTTTCCGCCACTCCTCAAGCTGTTCTGGTGAAGAAAAGAGGGTCATCCGCACCCGCACGCGGTCGCCGAGCCGGAAAGCCTCGCGGAGCCTCTGCGCTCCCTGGCCCCGGCCAAGGAGAATGAAACCATCCCGGGGGATAGGGGTTTTCCCCTTCCCATCAAGGCGGATTTCCTGCACCACGCCACCCCGAACGATGACCTCAACCCCCTCCTGGGGAGGGGTTTCATTACCGAAGAAAAAGTCGTAGAAGGTCACCTCGTCCCCGTTGTTCAGGCGGTTGATGCCCTGAATCGCCACCTCGCCTCCCTCCCCGATGGCCCTGCACTCAAGACGGGTCTCCCCAATCACGAGGTGATTCTCTGTGGTAAAACCTGCCGAGTACCACCCTTTCTGGGGTTCGGAGAGAATACGCCCGTCAACCATGAGCAGTCCTATGGGGTCGCCGTTTTCAGCAAAGAAACTCGCGTTCATGGCAAAGAGAGCCCCATGGCGCCGGGCAATGTCGCTCGTTTTTTCCCGGTCCATCACCTGGTCCTTCGCCAGGGCAACCCTGAGACGGAATGGCGCATCAAGCGGGTCAAAGATGAGAGCCAGGGTAAAGAAGGGTCCGGGAGGAAGGGCTTCCTCTCTCTTTCCGGTTCCCCCTAAAGCCACGGGATACGAGGGAAAACCCTGCTTCTCCAGGCGAGCCCGAAAAGCAGCAAGCTCCTCTTTTTTATACGGTCCAACCCGAACCTTGAAGAGCCCCCCTTCCTCGACGACACTCGCGGAATACCCGAGTTCCTTGAGCCACCCGGCCACCCTCTGAGCCCGCTCTTTCTCTCCGTAAGCACCGACCTGCAGGAGAAACATCTCACCGGAAACCCCCAAAGAGGAGCCCACCGGTTGCCCGGCGGTCTGCCGAGAAAGGGGAGAAAATCCCCACTTCTTCACCACAAGCTCAAGGTTGGGGTGGATACTTTTGCGGCGCTCAAAGCGGATATCCCCCCGGGCGTATTTCTTTAGGGTCTCCTTTATGATGGTGAATTCCTGAGTACTCAGGACCCTTTTTGGGAAGACATTACCGGAGATATCCCCCCGGATGAGGGGTGGTTCTAAAGATGCTGCCAGAAAAAGCCAGCGCCGGTCTTCATCACCGATATCCCCGATGTCTCGAAAGACCACACCCCGGGTATCCACAAAGGACAGAAGGTCATCGTAGGAGAGCGCCTGGAGGATGGTCTTCACCGCCTCAAGGCGCACAACCGGATCGGCCGACCTTTTCCCCGGAGGAAGCGAGAGCGAAGTCTCAAGGATACCGTTCAGGGACTTCAGGAAATCCCCCCAGGTGACTGGGGTGAGCTGGGCAAAAGCCACAGAGGAGACCAGAAACTCCAGAACCAAGAAAACGACAAGGAGCCCTAAGGGGGCTTTCCAGGTTTTCCTTTGCAAAGGGGCATCACCTCAGGATGTGGTCGCTTGAGCCTTGATATGCCGACTGCTCAGCTCTTCCATGACCTCGACATACGTCAGGCCTTCGTGTTTCAGCAAGACAAGGAGATGATACAGGAGGTCGGCCACCTCATACCGGAGGTGGTCCCTGCGGGTTTCTTCTCCCTCAAAGGCGGCAAGAAGGACCTCAGTGGCTTCTTCGGCAACTTTCCGGAGAATCTTCTCCTTCCCCTCGGCAAGAAGCCTCGCCGTGTACGAGGAGGGAGAGGGGTGCTTTGCCCGCTCCTCAATAATCGAGAACAAATCCCCCAGGAAAGCCAGAAGTGGCGAGGCGGGGCAGGATGCCCGGGGCTCTAAAATCTCTGTCCCCTCAACCATCCGGTGGAAGCACGAGAAAAACCCCGTGTGGCAGGCCACGCCTTCCTGCCGCACCTGGACGAGGAGGCAATCCCGGTCACAATCCACATAGACCCGCTCAACATGCTGCACGTGGCCACTTGTTTCCCCCTTGTGCCAGAGGGTTTTTCGGCTCCGGCTGTAGAACCAGGTGGTTCGTGTCTCTAAGGTCTTCCGAAGGGCCTCCTCGTTCATGTAGGCCACCATGAGGACTTTCCCCGTGACCGCATCCTGGACTACCGCGGGGATAAGCCCGTGTTCGTCGAAGCGGAGCTCCTCAAAAACGCCCATTCAATCCTCCATCCGCACCGGGATACCGCGTTTCCGCAAGAAAGCCTTGGCCTCAGGAATGGTGTAATGACGGTAATGGAAAATCGAGGCTACAAGCGCCGCATCGGCTTTACCTTCCTGCAGAACTGCGGCGAGATGCTCAAGTTTTCCCGCTCCTCCAGACGCAATAACGGGAATCTTCACTTTCTCGGCAATTTTCCGCGTGAGACTGATATCGTACCCCGATTGCGTCCCATCGGTGTCCATGCTGGTCAAGAGGATTTCCCCTGCACCCAGCCGTTCTACCTGCTGCGCCCAGGCAATGGCATCCTTCCCTGTGGGGGTTCTTCCCCCGTTGATGAAGACCTCCCAGTAGCTCCGGGAGGTAATCCGGTCCCAGGTCCGCTTCACGTCAATCGCCACCACCACACACTGGCTCCCGAAACGCTCAGCAAGCTCGGTGATGAGGTTGGGATTTAAGACCGCCTGGGTGTTGATGGAAACCTTGTCCGCTCCTGCTTTCAGGAGCTTGCTCACGTGTTCGACGCTTCCGATACCTCCCCCCACGGTGAAAGGAATGGTGAGCACCTCGGCGACCTTTTCCGCCACGTGAATCATGATCTCGCGCTGCTCATAGGACGCCGTGATGTCAAGGAAGACCAGCTCATCTGCTCCCTCTTCCTCATAGCGCTTGGCCAGCTCCACCGGATCACCCACATCCCTGAGGTTCTCAAAGTGGACTCCCTTGACCACCCGACCTTCCTTCACGTCAAGACAGGGAATAATCCGCTTGGCTAACATTGCCTTCCTCCTGCACGCTCAAGGATTTCCCGGAAACTCACTCGACCTGTATAGAGCACCTTCCCCAGAATAACCCCAGAAACTCCAGGGATGGTCTGAAGAAGGAGAATGTCCTCTATCCCCCGCACACCTCCAGCAACAATTACTGATACCCCGCTGTCCTCGATGAACCTCCGGATATTCTCGCCATCCACGCCCTCAAGCGTTCCATCCCGGGTCACATCGGTCAGAATGAAACGGGTGACACCTCTTTCGTGGAGTTCCCGGGCAAGATCCGAAGCCCGCAGAGACGTCCCCTCGGTCCATCCTGAAACCGCAAGTACGCCATCCCGCACATCCAGGCTCACAGTGAGGCGCTCGCCCCCCACTTTGAGCATCTCCGCAAATGTCTCCGGGTCCTTCACCACGACGCTCCCCACCACGGGGAAGGCCACCCCAAGGTCGAGATAACGGCGAAGGACTTCAAGCGTCCTGATACCTCCACCCACCTGGACGGGAATGCGCACACTCTTCACGATGCTTGCCACACTCGGGAAGTTCCGGGGCTCCCCAGCCCTTGCTCCCTCAAGGTCCACCACATGGAGCATAGGCGCTCCCTCTTCTTCAAGCTGTTTTGCCACGATGAGGGGGTCATCGTGGTAGACCTCAAGGCGCTGGTAGTCCCCCTGGGTGAGACGAACTACCCGCCCGGCGAAGAGGTCAATTGCCGGAATAAGAAGCATTGCTATCGATGCTCCTCACCCAGTTCTCAAGGAATTTCATACCCCAGGTGGCACTCTTTTCGGGATGGAACTGTACACCCCAAAGGTTGCCGACGTTCACCACCACCGGGATGGTCACATTGTAGTTGCAGATGCCCACCACACAGGACTCGTCTTCAGGAAGGACGTAGAACGAGTGAGCGAAATAGAAAAAGCGCCCCTGGGGGATGTTCTCGGTGAGCGGCGCCTGCCGCTTGAAGTAAATCCGGTTCCAGCCCATGTGAGGAACCTTCGTGGTCGGGGGGAGCTTTCGCACCTCTCCAGGGATCAGGGCAAGGCCCTTCTTTTTGGGGGCCTCCTGACTCCGTTCAAAGAGGAGTTGCAACCCAAGACAGATGCCGAGAATGGGTTTCCCGTCGTCAAACATCTGGCGAAGAACAGATACAATCTGACCCTTCTCCATATTCTCCATGGCTTCTCCAAAGGACCCCACACCAGGAAGAATGATGGCTTCTGCAGCCCCAAGGCGCTCGGGGTTGCTGGTGACCTCGACGGTTTTCCCAAGACGCTCCAGGGCCTTGGCGATGCTGCGGAGATTGCCAATCCCGTAATCCACAATGGCGATCATAACCATCCTCTCCTACAGAATTCCTTTGGTCGACGGAAGGACATCTCCCCGGACCTGCACTGCCTCATGCAGCGCCCGGCCAGTAGCTTTAAAGAGCGCCTCAAAAGCATGGTGCGCATTTTTTCCCCACCATATTTTAGCATGGAGAGTGAAACGCGCAAAGGAGGTAAAGGATCGGAGGAACTCCTCAAGGAGGACGACCTCAAAATCCCCCACCTTCGGCCCCAAAGACGAAGGGACATCGTAAACGAGGTAGGGACGCCCGCTGAGGTCCACCACGGCCATCCCCAGAGCCTCGTCCATGGGGACGAAAGCCGAACCGAAGCGCTGAAGACCTTTTTTGTCTGCAAGGCACTGGTGTAGAGCTTCTCCAAGGACTATTCCCACATCTTCCACAACATGGTGGTTGTCAACACGTTTCTGGTCTCCCTCGGCCCGGAGCACAAGATCCCACCCTGCGTGGAACGCCAGAGCCTCAAGGAGATGCGGGAAGAACGGGACATCGAGCACAATGTCGATCTGTCGCGCACCATCGATGTTCACAAAGACCTCCACTTCGGTCTCTTTTGTCGTCCGCCGGAGTTGTGCCTCGCGAGCCAGCTCCATCACCCCTTCCCTAATTCTACAAAAAGCTTTCCCATCCGTCGAGGGGAAGACAAAAACGTCACCCCCACCCTGGAGAAAGCCCAAAAAACCGCTATTCAAACACCAGGAGGAAATTTCGGAGAGAGTCTTTTCCCTTCGCCCCTCCCTGTGCTAAACTCAAAAGGGAGAACACGAATGGGGGTATCGATACATGGCCAGAGATATTAACTATTTTTTCGGCATCGGAAACCTCACCAAGGACCCCGAACTCCGGTACACCCCTCAGGGGACACCAGTCTGCCGCTTCCGAATGGCCATGAATCGGCGGTACCAGGGGAAGAGCGGCCCGGTTGAAGAGGTTACCTACATCACGGTCGCTGCCTGGTCCAAACTCGCTGAGCTCTGTGCCCGTTACCTCCACAAGGGGAGCAGGGTTGCGGTTGTGGGCGCCCTCCGTTCCAGCTCCTGGGAAGACCGAAATGGTGGGAAACGCACTTCCTACGAAATCCGGGCTGAAAACATCCAGTTCCTCAGTGCTCCCCGGGGTGCAGCTTCAAGCGACCAGGACATCATCGACTTCTCACAAGACATCGATGTGGAGCGTTTTGGGACCTTCTCCGATGAAGAGAGCGGAGAACCCCTGGGGGACCTCGAAGACATCCCGCTTGAGGGCAATGAAGAAACTGCTGACGATATCCCTCCTTTTTAGTGCTCTGGTCCTTTTTGCCTTTGGAGCTCTGGGCGAAGCTCAGGTGGTCATCACCGTTAACGGGGAGCGTATCCAGAGCGGAGCCCGGGTTGTCTCCCGGGGTGGTACGCTCTACGTCGCCGTTGAAGACCTTTTTCGGGACATCGGGGGGGTTGCTTACTACTCCCCCATCATGAACAAAGCAAACCTGAAATTCGGCAAAACCTCCTGGGTGCTCTCCCTGGACAAGGGCGTTGCGATTACCGACAACCGGGAGGTTCCCTTAGAGGGGAAAGTCTTTGTGGAGAACAACAAACTCTACCTCTCCCTCCCTCTTCTTGCCGAGCTTTTTGGCTTTCGCATCTCCACAAGAACGCAGGAAACTCCCACCCCAGAGGCCCCTCAACTTGCCCCATCTCCCAGGGCTGGGGCACCGATTCTTTCGGGCGTTCGCTTTTCCTCGTACAATGAGGAAATGCGCACCCGGATCACCTTTGACTTCCAGGGTAGCGTTCCTCCCTTCACCTCCCAGATTGACCGGGAGAGGAACACCGTGACCATTCTCTTCCGCAACTGTAGCCTTGGGAACGTCGCCTCTCCCATTGCCGTCAACGACCCACGGGTGGGGACCATAACGCTTGAGGAGAAGAACGGGCAGGTCGAGGCGAACATCGCCTTCCGGGGGGCCATTCAGGTTCGGGAGGGAAAGCTCAATGGAGGAAACCCCCGGGCATACTTTGACCTGAGGAGCCTTGTGGAGGTCACTGAGGAGGTTCCTCCCTCTCCGGTAACATCCCCTTCTCCGAAGCCTTCTCCTTCACCACGTCCATCCCCCACACCCGCGTTCTCTCCCACACCCAGTCCCTCTTTCGAGGTCATCAACCGTAACGTCGTGGTGCTCGACCCAGGACACGGGGGGAACGACCCGGGATGTGTCCACAACGGGTACCAGGAGAAAACCATCGTCCTTGAAATCGCAAAAAGAGTGCGGGATATCCTTAGGGCCCGGGGATACGAGGTGTACATGACCCGGGAGGATGACACCTATCCCACTCTTGACGACCGGTACCGCCTGGCCAACAGCAAAAACCCCTTTGCTTTTGTGAGCATCCACTGCAATGCCTCACCAAACCCAAAAGCAAGCGGTATCGAGGTCTTTGTGGGAGGGACGAAGCCCCGGGGCGAAGGAGCACTCGATGTGGCCCAGCGGGAAAATGCCCCCTTTCTTGCCGAGCAAACAACCTTTTCTGAAAACCTCGAGAAACTCAATTCCATCTACACCTCGGCCTACTACCTGAAGAGCCGTGAGGCGAGCGCCAAACTGGGAGACCTTGTGGTGCAGCGTGTCGCCAGTCAGACCGGCCTTACTGCCCGGGGAGTGAAGGAAGCGCCTCTTGTGGTTCTCGGTCACATGTTCTATCCGGCATGCCTCGTAGAGGTCGGGTTTCTGAGTAACCCCGGTGAAGCGAAGAAACTCGCCTCGCCTTCCTTCCAGGACCGTATCGCCCGGGGGATTGCCGATGCCATAGAGGCCTTTGCGAAAAGCCCCGAGCTTGCCAAGCTCCTTGGAGGATAGAAAACCATGGAGGAGTGGAAATACAGGACGAAGAAAAAGAGACGGAAAAAGCGGACGTTCTCCTGGCAAGCGCTTCTCTACATCCTGCTTGGGGTGCTCCTCTTCTTCGGTGTGGTGTACGGAAGCGAGATGCTTCTGCGCCTCTTCCGCCAGCCTCCTTCCGAAACCCCCCGTCCCACCGGGATTTTCATCCCCCGCGGAGAGGAGATGGAGGTTGTGGTGTACTTCGCCAACGCCGACTTCACTGCTTTAGTAGGGGAGAAGAGACGGATTACAAAAGACGAACGGTGGATGGAACGGGTGATCGGGGAGCTCTTGAAGGGTCCGGAGAACAAAGACCTCTTCAACGCCCTGCCCTCCGGAACCCGTCTCAATGCTGTCTTTGTGGAAGGGAGAACGGCTTACGTCGACCTCAGCGCTGAGATGGCGAAAAACCAGTCAGGGGGAGCGTCGCAGGAATTCCTGAGCGTGTACGCCATTGTGGACACCCTGACCGCCTTTCCCGAAATCGAAGCGGTGAAAATCCTCATCGATGGGAAAGAAACTCAAACCCTCTGCGGTCACATCGACATTTCTGCGCCTCTGCGAAGGGACGAGCGCATCATTGCAAAAGTTCAGTAGTTTTCAGGAACTCGGACAGTACCTCAAAGGGAGGACATCCATGCGGAGCGATGGGCGGCGACCAGATGAACTCCGGCCAATCAGCGTTGTGCGAAACTACCTGAAGTACGCCGAAGGGTCCGTATTCATCGAAGCGGGGAATAACCGTATTGTGTGCGCCATATCCGTCGAAGACCGGGTACCCCAGTTCCTCCGCAACACGGGCCAGGGCTGGATTACCGCCGAGTATGCTATGCTCCCCCGTGCCACCACAACCCGGAACATCCGGGACGCTGTGAAAGGGCAAATCGGTGGGCGGACCCATGAGATCCAGCGCCTCATCGGAAGAGCCCTGCGTTCGGTGGTGAACCTTGAAAAACTCGGAGAGCGGACCATCCTTGTGGACTGCGACGTCATTCAGGCCGATGGAGGGACGCGGACGCTGGCCACAACCGGCGCCTTCATAGCCCTCGTGGATGCCCTGTGGAACCTCCTTGATCGGGGAACGCTCCCGGAACGGGGTATCGTGCGGGACTACCTTGCTGCGGTGAGCGTGGGC
Source organism: Candidatus Caldatribacterium saccharofermentans OP9-77CS (assembly GCA_000347575.1). Lineage (GTDB taxonomy): Bacteria > Atribacterota > Atribacteria > Atribacterales > Caldatribacteriaceae > Caldatribacterium > Caldatribacterium saccharofermentans. The sequence goes on from APCU01000029.1 coordinate 11,388, forward strand.
ATCGTGAACGGCGAAATGCTCCTTGACCTCAACTTTGAGGAAGACTCTGTGGCTCAGGTGGATATGAACGTGGTGATGACCGGAAGTGGAAAACTCGTGGAAGTCCAGGGAACAGCCGAAAAGGAGCCTTTCTCCCGGGAGACCCTGAATGCCCTCCTCGACCTTGCCCAGAGGGGCATCCAGGAAATCCTGACTCTGGAGCGGAAACTCCTCGATCGGGGCCTTCCATGAGACCCACGGTGTACGTTGTCACGAAAAACACAGGAAAACTCGTCGAGATACAGGACATCCTCAGACCTTTCGGCATCGAGGCAAAGAGCATCTACGACGTTGCCGATATCGGTGACGTTGCAGAAACCGGGGAAACATACCTGGCGAATGCCCTTATCAAAGCCCGGACAGGGTTTGAAAAAACGGGACTGCTTTCAGCTGGAGAAGATTCAGGGCTTGAAGTCGATGCTTTAGGAGGGCTTCCCGGNGTGTATTCTGCCCGTTTTGGAGGGACCGGGCTTTCCCAGCGTGAGCGCATCGAGCTTCTTTTGCAAAAGCTCCAGGACGTTCCTCGCGCACAGCGTACCGCCCGTTTCGTGTGCGTTGTCGCCCTGGTATGGCCGGGGGGAGAAAAGGTTTTTGAGGGAACCTGCGAGGGCTTCATCGCTGAAGAACCTCGGGGAGACCGGGGATTCGGGTACGATCCGGTTTTCGTCTTCCCACCCTTTGAAAAGACCTTCGCCGAACTCGGCCCAGAAGTCAAAAACCGCGTGAGCCACCGGGCCCAGGCATTCAGGAAACTCGCACAGTTCCTCCGGGAGAATCTACAACAAGCGAGCATTGCTTGGTATCCTGAGTCATAACGAGTAAAGGCGAAGAACACGGCAGGCTGTGGAACACACCGCCTTTCCATTTCAAACAGTGACCGTAAGCATTGGGGTTGCCACTGCAAATGCAGGCGACTCCGCCGACTCCCTTCTCGACAGAGCCGACCGCTGCCTCTACCAGGCAAAGAGGGCGGGCAAAAACCGCGCGTGTGCAGACCCCTCATAGGGGCGCGAAAACACACAGCCCTACAGAAACCTTGAGAAAAACATCACGCACGGAGCCACGCAGAGGGAGTGCAGTACCCCACTCACCACCCCAAGGGGGACGAGTTTCCCCCCGCTGACCCGTGAGAGCACCCCAAGGGTTGTGTCCATACTCGTTGCGCCGCCCAGGGCCACCGCCGCCCATCCCCCGAAGACCCGATACACCCACTCGAGGTTCACAAGGGTGAGAATTTCCCGGAAGACGTTGGTGGCAAAGGCGAAAAGTCCCAGAGAGGGATTCCCCAAGCGAGCCAGAAGGACCCCCGAAAGAGAATACCAGCCAAACCCCGAAGCCACGGCGAGGCACTCCCTGAGAGTCATCGGAGAACAAAGCGCAACGAATGCCGCCCCAGAAAGACTTCCAACCATGGCCGCAAGCGGCAGGAGGAATACCCGCAATCCCAGCGACCGAATCTCCTCAAGGGCTTTGCTCTCCCACGCAAGCTCCATCCCCACGCCGAAAACGAGCACATAGAGGGAAACGTCAATCCATCGCTCCAGAAAGCCTTCAAGAGTGGAGGGGAAAAGGCCGGAAAAACCGAACAGTATTCCTGCACCCAGACTGAGCACAATGCCAATCACAGCCGTTTCCTCTTTCTCACCATTCGTTCCGCAAGGCCTGCAACAACCACCGCTCCAGCCCCTGCAGCGAAAGCCAGAGACAGCGCCGAAAGACCGAAAGAAGCCAGCTTCATCCGCAGGAACTCCTCCTGCCCCAGGCGAACCCCCATGGCAAAAAGCAGGAACAAAAGCCCCACGGTGCTCAGGGTTTTCCCTGTTCTTCTAGCCAGACCGGACCGCACCAGCCTCCCCACAAGGAAACCAAGGGCAAGCACTGCAAGGAGAAGCCACATCATTCGGACTCTCGCTCAAAGACAATGCCCTCGTACTTTTTCAGGACACTCCTCCGCCACCGGAGGAACACCTCCTCAACCTCTTCAAGGCGCTCTCCATTTCCCTCCTCAAGGAACCGCTTGAGAAGCTCCTTGATTTTCCGGGCCTCCCGGTCAGGAGGGTGCAGGGACTCCACAGCATAGCGAGAAGGGACCTCCCCACCCTCAATGGTCACGAGGATATCCCGAACCCGGTTGTGGAAAGCGATCACGCCCTCCAGAGAAACGGCACGCTGTGAAAGACCCGGGAGGAAAAAGGTAGCAACGCTCAAAGCCACAAAAACAATACAGGCCCCGTAGAGCAACCGTTCCCCCCATCGTTTCCAGGAAAGCCCCGAAAACCCGGGAGCAAGAACCCACCCAAGGCCCATACCAGCGAGAAGCCCACCCACATGGGCAGCGTTATCGATTGCCGGAAAGGTGAAGCCAATGAGAAGGTTGATGAAAATGAAAGGGAGAATGCCCATGCCGAGGCGATGCAGCGACGTATTCCGGTACTTGAGTCCTCCGGCAAAAAGGAGTCCCGCAAGACCAAAGATGGCCCCACTCGCTCCCACGCCAATCTGGCGGAAATTCACAAGGTACGAGAGGAAACTCCCTGAAAGCCCAGAGAGTACATAGGCCACGAAGAACTTCCGGTACCCGTAAATGCCCTCGACAAGCCGCCCAAGCTGGAAGAGAGCGTACGTATTGAAGAAGAGATGCCAGACATTTCCGTGGAGAAAAATGCAGATGAGGAGCCTCTGCCACTCTCCTGAGGCAATGAGCGGTCCATATTTGGCCCCAAGGCGCAAGAGGTTAGGAAGAGTAAAGCCACCGCTTGCCACGGTGGCCACAAAGAACACCAGGTTGAAGACGATAACCGGATACAGCATCAGGAAACCCGGCTCAGCGCTTCCTCGACTTCCCGCCGGAGGGTCTCATCGGTAGAAAGGTACTGGTTGATTTCGCTTGAGAGCTTCACAAGAAGGTACAGCCAGTAAATGGCAAAGGTGATGATACCCAGGATGATGAAAAGAGCAATGCTTCGCCGCGGGACCCGGAAGACCCTTCCGGTGAGGCGGACACCGTATTTGTCCTCAAGGTACTGGTAGAGCTTGTCCTTAAGGTCGGAGAGCTTCCCGATGGAACGGAACACAAAGGAGAGGTACACGGCAAGAAAGATGAACGCCAGGATGTTGAAGACGATGGCGTACACCCCGGTGAAGAGCCCAATGACATAGAACACAAGGTAGACCCAGAACGGCCAGGTCTGCACGATGAACTCCTCACTCCGGTTGGCGAAAAATCCTATCTCCCCCCGGAGAGGGTCCTCCAGATGGTCCTTGAGGTTCAGGAAAACATCCCGGGTATTGGTTACATTGGTGTTGATGGCCCGGGACCACTGGTAGAGAACAAGAAGCTGAAAGATGGCGCTGAGGATACCAAAGACCGCCACTCCTGCCACAGCCCCAGCGGTAGCTCCCACCTGGAGTTGCACTGCAGAAACCATGGCCGAGATNGAGAAGACCACGCAAGAATCACGAAAACAACCGCAAGCACCGCCAGGGACATGCTCACCCGATTCTCCTCGAGGAACCTCGAAATGGCCACGAGTACTCCCCCCTTCCTCCCTTTTCCGTCATTGTAGCACAGAAGGGCTTTTTTTCAGCATGTCAGGGTCCTATTCCCCGAGAATTTTCACTAGCACCCGCTTGGGGCGCTTCCCGTCAAACTCTCCGTAGAACACCTGCTCCCAGGGACCAAGGTCGAGTTTTCCTTCAGTGATGGCAATGACCACTTCCCGCCCCATGATGGTCCGCTTGAGGTGGGCATCGGCGTTGTCCTCGCCGACATTGTGGCGGTACTGCTCATAGGGCTTTTCAGGGGCAAGCTTCTCAAGCCACCGCTCGAAATCCTCGAGCAATCCTTCTTCGTCATCGTTCACGAAGACGCTTGCCGTGATGTGCATGGCATTGCACAAGAGAAGCCCTTCCCTGATGCCGCTTTCGCGGACACAGTCTTCAAGGAGGGGGGTGATGTTCACGAAGGCCCGTCGCGTGGGGATGTTGAACCAGAGTTCCTTCCTGTAGCTGCGCATGGTTCCTCCTTCGGAGCTCTGGCGGAGAGGGAGGGATTCGAACCCTCGAGGCGGATTTTCGTCCGCCTAATCGCTTAGCAGGCGATTGCCTTCAGCCACTCGGCCACCTCTCCAGGACAGGGGTAGTATACCATGGAAACCTCATGCCTTCAATACCCCGAAAGGGCGTAGGCACTCTCAAGCACCCTTTGAACGAAAACCCCATCCGCAACGGTTGCCCCAAGGGAAGGTTGTCCGGCAATCCGCAAAAGGAAATCGTGGGCGCAGGCAATGTGCGGGCGAACCCAACCGATGGCGAATTTCCCGGGAATGCGATTCGGGTAGGGGTACTGATGGACTGATTCAATGAGTTTGAATCCCCGGTTCCCCCCGTATGGACCGCCTCTCTCCCGAGCATCGTAAACCTCAAGGAAATTCGGCTGCATCGAATTGAAACGGACGGCACCCTCCATTCCTTCAATCTCAAGACGCAGCTCGTCGCAGCTTCCCGTGGCGAAGCGACTGGCCTCAATAGTCAACGGCGCACCGTTTGCAAGGACTCCAGAGACCTCTGCCCAGTCATCAACAAGAACCTCCTCGAAGTCTTCCCCTTCAGGATTTCTGGGGCGCTTCGTGATGAAGGTCTTCCCCCGGGCTCCCGTCACCACAAATGCTCCCAGAAGGTAATGGACAAGGTCGATGAGGTGTGACCCCAGATCAGCCAGGGCACCGCCTCCCGCAAGGTCTTTCCGGAGACGCCAGCTCATAGGACGCCGGGGGTCGTTGTACCCAGAATGGAGGTACTGGGCCCGAACCCGGACCACCTCACCCAGAAACCCCTCGTTTATGAGTTCTCTTGCCCGCAGGATTGCAGGAACGAAACGATTCTGAAAGGCCATCCCGAAGGCCACGCGGCTTTGCGTCACGATTTCCTGGATCCTCTCGGCTTCCCTGAGGTTGAGCGCCAGGGGTTTGTCGCAGTAGATGTGCTTTTGTGCCTTTGCAGCCTGTTCCACAACCGGAAGGTGAAGNGCATTGGGTGTGGCCACCACGACAACGTCAATGTCTTCCCTTTCAAGGAGCTCCTCAACACGATGGGTGGCAAAAGGAATCCCGGTCTCCTCTTTCGCCTTTCTTGCCGTCTCCTCCCGGGAAGTGCAGATGCCCCGAATCTCGGGGAGAAAGGGAAGATCACTGTAGTAAAAGGGGAGGGCCGAAAACGCCAGAGCGTGGACCCTCCCGATAAAGCCAAAACCCACGATGCCAATACCGAGTCGCTCCATCTACTTCACCTCAAGTTCCGGGGTGAGGATTTCGATGCCATGCATGTACCGGCGGAGCACCTCAGGCACAACAACCGTTCCGTCTTCCTGCTGGTAGTTCTCAAGAATCGCCACAAGTGTCCTCCCCACCGCAAGACCTGAACCGTTCAGAGTGTGCACGTAGTGGAGCTTTCCCGTGTACGAACGGAAACGGATGTTGGCCCGGCGGGCCTGGAAGTCCTCGAAGTTACTGCAGGAAGAAATCTCCCGGTACCTCCCCTGAGACGGCAACCACACCTCGATATCGTACGTTTTCGCCGCAGCAAAGCCCAAATCAGCGGTGCAGAGGGTCACCACCCGGTAGGGAAGCCCCAAAAGCTCAAGTACCTCTTCCGCATCCCGCACGAGTTCCTCAAGCTCATCGTACGAGGTATCGGGGTGGACAAACTTCACAAGCTCCACTTTGTTAAACTGGTGCTGGCGGATGAGCCCCCGAACGTCTTTCCCGTAAGAACCTGCCTCCCGTCGGAAACAGGCGCTGTAGGCCACATAGTAGATGGGAAGGTCGTCCTCTTCGAGGATCTCATCAGCGTGGAGGTTCGTCACCGGAACTTCTGCAGTGGGGATGAGGTGAAGGTCATCCTGACAGTGGTAGAGGTCGTCAAAGAACTTCGGGAGCTGCCCTGTCCCGGTCATGGTCTTCGTGTTCACAAGGAAAGGCGGGAAAATCTCCCGGTATCCGTGTTTTAAGGTATGGAGGTCGAGCATGAAGTTGATGAGCGCCCGCTCAAGGAGCGCCCCTGCACCCTTGAGGACGGTGAAACGTGAAGAGGCAATCTTCGCCCCCCGCTCAAAGTCAAGGATGTTGAGAGTCTCCCCAATTTCCCAGTGAGGCCGGGGAGGGAAGGTGAACTCCCTCGGTTCCCCCCACCGGCGAACCTCCACGTTGTCCTCTTCACCATTCCCAAGCGGAACGCTCTCGTGGGGAATATTGGGGAGGAAGAGGAGCTTCTCCTTCCACTCTTCCTCCACCTCCTTAAGTTCCCGGTCGATGGACTCGAGGCGTTCGGAAATCTCCCCGCCTTCAGCAAGAAGTGCCCCGGGGTCTTTTCCTTCCCGCTTCAGGGCCCCGATGGTCTTGGCCAGCTGATTCTTCCGCTGTTTTAAGGCATCGGCTTCTCTCTGAAGTACCCTTCGCTTTTCGTCAAGGGCAAAGAGGGTGTCCAGAAGCTCTGTGCTCATGCCCCGTTTCCTGAGTGCCTCGGCGACATCCTCCCGGTGTTCCCGCACCCACTTCCAGTCAAGCATGGTCACTCTCTCCTTCAACCCTTGATGACTCCCAGAGGTCGGGCGTAGGCCACCTTTTTCGAGATTCCTGCCCGCTCCACAACCTCAACGACTTCTCCCACGTCCTTGTAGGCCTCGGGAATTTCCTCCCTCAAAGTTGCCTTGCTCTCGGCCATAACCAGAATACCCTGCTTCTCGAGTTCTGCGGCGATGTCCCGGCCACGGGACGTCCGATCGGCTTCAGAGCGGCTCATCACCCGCCCGGCTCCGTGACAGGTGGACCCGAAGGTTTCCCTCATGGCGAGTTCCGTCCCCACCAGGATATACGACCCTGTACCCATATCCCCTGGGATGAGCACGGGCTGACCGACGCTTCGGAAACGCTCGGGGACTGCAGGGTGACCTGCGGCAAAAGCTCGGGTCGCCCCCTTGCGGTGCACACAGAGTTTCAGGCGTTTTCCGTCAACCTCGTGTTCTTCAATCTTGGCGATGTTGTGAGCAACGTCATACAGGACCTCCATCCCAAGGGCCCGGGCTGACTTCCCGAAAACCTCTTCGAAAGACTCGCGGATCCAGTGGGTGATGAGCTGGCGATTTGCCCAGGCAAAATTCGCCGCCGAGGCCATGGCCGCGAAGTACCCTCGTCCCTCCGGAGAGTCAAGTGGTGCACAGGCGAGCTGCCGGTCCGGAACCTTGATACTATAGCGGTTCATGGCGTTCTGCATCTTCTGGAGGTAGTCGGTACAGATCTGGTGACCAAACCCCCGGGAACCGGTGTGGACCATGATGATGACCTGTCCCTCAAAGAGCCCGAAAACTTCCGCAATATCCGGGCGAAAGATTCGCTCCACCACTTCAATCTCCAGGAAGTGGTTCCCCGAACCCAGTGTTCCAAGCTGGTCCTTTCCCCGCTCAATGGCCTTGTCGCTCACCGCATCAGGATCAGCTCCCTCCATGGCTCCACCCTCTTCGATGTGGTCTTT
>APCU01000030.1 GCA_000347575.1 Candidatus Caldatribacterium saccharofermentans OP9-77CS
GAAGAGATAGACACCGTTCCGTTTCGGCGCTCTACGATCGCCCGTCCGGGGGGTTCAGGCCATTGTTCAGGAAGTGCGTGGGTGAAGGAAAGGAGGGAACCGGGCGTGGCGCGGATTACAGTTTCCCTTGATATTCCCGAGAACGTTGAAGTGGTGTACGATCGGGCGAAGGACATTGAGGCCCTGGCACGTTTCCTTCCGGATCTCGAGGAGGTGAGGGTTCTATCCCGCCAGGGGCAGGAGGTGGAGAGTTTCTGGAAGGGGAGGTTCCAGGGGCGGGAAGTGAAGTGGAAGGAGAAAGATGTCTGGGATGACGCGAAAAAGGAGTGTCGCTTTTTCACCCTAGAAGGAGACTTCAAAAAGTACGAGGGAATCTGGCGGTTTCGCGAAGAGAGTCCGTCTGTGACCCGTGTGGAGCTTGAGATTGAGTATGATCTTGGGATTCCCCTGGTGGGGGCCCTCATTCATGCTTTTCTCAAGAAAAAGATGGAGGAAAACGCCCTTGCGATGCTTGAGGCTTTGAAGAAGGCCGTCAGGGAGGAGTGAACGTATGGACAGTTTTGCCTTCATCATCCACGCCATGGACGTGGCAGACATCAAACGCCATATATTCCCTCTTCGTCCCTTCCCGCCTTCCTGGGTGGAATACCTGGCTTCCCGGATTCCTCCCTTTATTCTTTCGCACGTCCGGGGAGTACGATCAGCGTACAACGGGAAGGAAATCGAGGGGTGGTTCATCGGGCTTCCCATGACGCCCCGGGCACTCCTTGAATATCCTTTTCCTTTTGTGGCTGACCGTATCCGTCGTTGTGGACTTCTTGCTGAGAAAAAAGGTGCAAAAATCATCGGTCTTGGAGCCTTTACTTCTGTGGCGGGAGATGGAGGCATCACGGTGAAAAAGGGTCTTCGCATTGCGGTAACGACGGGGAACAGTTACACTGTTGCCACGGCCCTTTCTGCCCTTGAGCTTGCTTGCTTGAGGCTCGACATCGACCTTGAGAGGGAAACGGTTGCGGTGGTGGGAGCCACGGGGTCCATCGGACGGGCCTGTGCACTCATCCTTGCCGAGCGGGGAAGGAGGGTACGGGTGGTGGGACGGGACCCTGAGAGGGTTGAGAAAGTTCGCCGGGAGGTTGCGGAGATAAGCCCCTATGAGGTTTTGGGTTTCGTGGACGTTGAGGAAGGCATTAGGAGCTGTCGAGCAATTCTGACGGTGACCTCGGCCATCGGGAACCTTATCGAGCCGTCCTGGATTGCAAAAAGAGCGGTTATCTGCGATGTTTCCCGTCCTCGGAACATTGCCGAGGAGTGGCCAGAGCAAGGAGGGATGTTCTGGTCATCGAGGGAGGTGTGGTGGACGTTCCTGGAGAACCGGATTTCGGCATGGACTTCGGATATCCCCCCGGAAAGGCGTACGCCTGTATGGCGGAGACGATGGTCCTCACCCTCGAGGGACGCTTTGAGGACTATACTCTGGGGAAGGAAGTGGAAGTGGCCAAGGTCAAAGAGATTGAGGCTCTTGCAGAGAAGCACGGATTCCGGGTTTCCGGACTCCGCAGCTTCGGCAGAGAAGTCACCGAGGAGGAAATTGAGGCCATTAAGAGGGCTTAGAGGCTCTGGGCCATTGCTCTCATTGCTTCCTCGGCTGCCTCAAGGAGGCGTTCGCAGTCTTTTGGGGTATGCGCTTCCGAGAGGAACCAGGCCTCGAAAGGCGAAGGAGGCACAAGGACGCCCCGGGAAAGAAGCTCCTGGAAAAAGCGGGCGTAAAGGCCTCGATCGGTGGCGAAGGCGGTCTGGGTATCCACCACCGGCAGAGATGTGAAAAACGGCGTGAGCATGCCGGTTGCAGCATTCACACAGAGGGGAAGGCGGAAGGAGGCAGCGATTTCCTGAAGACCCTGAGTAATCATCCGGGTTTTTTCGGCCAGGGCGTCGTAAAAGGCAGGGTCCTCTTCAAGGATGGTTATGGTGGTGTACCCCGCCCGGGTGGCTAAGGGATTCCCCGAGAGGGTTCCCGCCTGGTACACTCCTCCTTCAGGAGCCACAAGGCGCATGAGCTCCCTTTTTCCCCCGTAAACGCCGAAGGGGAGTCCACCTCCTGCGATTTTCCCAAGGATGGTGAGGTCAGGGCGGAAACCACAGAGGCCCTGGTATCCTGAAAGGGATACACGGAACCCGGTAATGACTTCATCGAAAATGAGCAGTGCGCCGTACCGCTCCGTGTACTGACGGAGAAGGAGAAGGAATTCCGGGTGGGGTAACACCACGCCCATGTTCCCGGCAACTGGCTCAACGATGACCGCGGCAAGTTCCTTGCCGAAGTCCTCGAAAGCTTTTCGTGTTGCCTCGAGGTCATTGTATGGGACAACAATGGTGTGGTGGGTGTATTCTTCGGGGACACCCAAAGAGGAAGGAATGCCAAAAGTTAGTCCTCCCGAACCGCTCTCGACAAGAAGAGCATCGACGTGTCCGTGGTAGCACCCGGCAAACTTGAGCACCTTCTTCCGTCCCGTAGCGGCACGGGCAAGTCGTAGGGCGCTCATCACCGCTTCGGTACCCGAATTCACCATCCGGAGGGCCTCGATGGATGGGAAGTGCTCGCGAATTTTCTCGGCAAGGAGAATCTCGAAAGCGTGATTCATTCCGAAGCTCGTTCCCAGGGCCACCTGTTCGGCCAGGGCTTTTGCGACCCGGGGATGGGCATGGCCGAGGATGAGGGCTCCCCAGGACATGATGCAGTCGAGGTAGGTTTTGCCGTCCTCATCCACCACATGGCTCCCTTTGCCGTACCGGATAAAGATGGGATATCGCCCCACAGCTCTGAAGGACCGTACGGGGCTGTTGACGCCTCCTGGAAAAAGCTGGAGTGCCCGGGAGAGGCAGGTAGCGTTTCCTCTGGGGATTCTCTCCTTGCTCTCGGAGAAGGTCTCCCAAAGCCACGCTTTCAGGGTTGCCGATTGCACAGGGTTCTTTCCTTTTGTGGACAGGGCAAGGAGCAGGTCTTCGGTTTCAAGACAGGCAGGAGTGATGAAGTCCCCCTGGTCCTTTGAACTACTCACGTTGACCAGGATGTTGCGTTTTTGAGCCTCTTCGGCGATTGCAGCGTTCAGGGCGGGATCGTCGGTGGCGGCGAAAACGATGTCCTGTCCTTCGAGGTCACCCCAGGCGAAAGGTCGCTTCCAGAGAGTGATTTTGCCTTCCTTTCCGAGACGTTCCAGGATTTCACTCACCCGGGGAGCGACGACGGTCACCACACCCCCTTTCTCTATCAGGGGCAGAGCCTTTCGGGTGGCAACCTTTCCTCCCCCAACCACAAGACACCGCTTGCCTTCAAGGTTGAGGAAAAGAGGATACCATCCCATCGTTACTCCTCCCTGAGCCATTCGGGCATTTTGGGGGCAAAGTACGAGATGATGAGGTCCGCACCGGCCCTCTTGATGGAGAGAAGGAGTTCGAGGGCAACCTTTTTCTCGTCGATGGCTCCATTGAGGGATGCATACTTCACCATGGCATATTCCCCGCTCACCTGGAAGGCGGCAAGCGGTACAAGGAAACGTTCCCGAAAAACCCGGAGAACGTCGAGGTACGGCAATGCGGGTTTCACCATGAGAATGTCTGCTCCTTCGGAAAGGTCTGTCTGTGCCTCCCTGAGGGCTTCGCGAAGGTTGGCTGGTGGAAGCTGGTATGAAGAACGATCACCAAAAAGGGGTGTGGAGTCCACTGCCTCCCGAAAAGGTTCATAGAGGGAAGAGGCGAATTTTGCACTGTATGCCATGATAGGGATTTCCTGGAATCCTGCCTGGTCCAGAGCCTCTCGAAGAGCAAGAATATGGCCGTCCATCATATCTGAGGGGGCAATGCCATCGGCTCCGGCTTCGCAGTGCGAAAGCGCTACACGGGCAAGGTGCTCAAGAGTGCGGTCGTTGTCTATGTGTTGCCCCTGTACCACGCCGCAGTGTCCTGATGTGGTGTACGCGCAGAGGCAGATGTCGGTGAACACAAAGAGTGTTGGGAGCTCCCTTTTCAGTACCCGGACTGCTTCCTGAACCGCTCCGTGAGGATTCCAGGCATCGCTTCCTACCTCGTCTTTCCGCTCGGAACGTCCGAAAAGGAGAACGGCCTGGATCCCCTTTTCGTGCAGGGTGACCGCTTCCCTCAGGAGTTCATCGGGGGAGAAGAGGAAAACCTCGGGGAGGTGGGGAATGGCCTTCCGGATACCTTGCCCCTGTACCACGAAGAACGGACAGATGAAATCCTGAAGGACAAGATGGGTTTCCTGAAGCATGGTCCGGAGTGTGGGGAAGCGACGCAGACGTCGGTTCCTCACAAAGGTTCCTGGTGTTCTCTCCATCGGAGCACCTCCACGCAGATTTCTTCTAAAGAGGGTGTGGAAACCACCCGGGATACCTTGACGTTCTTCTCAAGAAGGTACGATGCGGTGGTATGGCCGATGGCCCAGACGGGGCAGGGGGGTATCGTTGAAGTGGCGGCAAAGAAAGCCTCGTAGGCTGAGGGACTCAAAAAGACGATGAGGTCAAGTCCCTGGCGGAGTTCTTCCTGGATGCAGGGGAAAAGATGTGTCCGGAAGACCATGGAGTAGGCGGGAAAGACCTCGCAGAACCATCCCCTCTTAGAAAACTCTCTCTGCAATCTGTGGTCCTCCTTTCCGGAGGTCACGATGGCCACCCGGTGTGGTGGAAAATCCCGGGTTTCCTCAAGAAACGAGGTTGCACTTCCTGACGCCACGTAGTCTGCGGTTATACCCCGTTCTCTGAGCCACCGGGCCGTTTTAGCTCCGATGGCCCATATTTTGAGGCCATGGAGGATGCGGAGGTCCGGTAGGGCTTCGAAAACAACCGAAGCGGCATTCTGGCTTGGGAAAAGGAGTGCGTCGAACTGCCTCAAACGCTCTCTGAGGTCGTTGAGGACCTCGTGGTTCGGTATGGCCCGGAGGAGTGCGGCAGGGATAAGAACAATACCCTGCGTTTCGAGGGACACCACAAGGTCGCTAAGCCTCTGGTATTGTCTGAGGACCTCTGTGCTCCCCACCACCATCACCCGCCTGGGAGGGAGAGTGTATTCCCCCTTGAAGAGGATGCCATGGAAGTTCACCGCCTCTCCAACGAAGAGTACCAGGGGGTTATGCAGACCCGAGGTGACTTTCTTCTGAGTAATGTCCAGCAAAGACCCAGAGACGACACGCTGGAAGGGACTTCCCGCCTGCATGACAAGGCATGCAGGGGTTTTGGGATCTTTGCCAGAGGCAAGAAGGTTCCCGACAATGGTGTTGAGGGTTGTTCCTCCCATAAGGAACACCAGGGTCCCTGGGAGACGGGCAATGGCTTCCCAGGGGAGGGATGCCAGGGCCTCTTCAGGATGGCCACTGAAAACGTGGAGGGACCGGCTTTTTCCTCGAAACGTCAGGGGGATGCCAGCACAGGCGGCAGCGACGTGCACGGAGGAAACCCCTGGAACGACCTCAAAGGGCACTCCATGCGCTGCAAGGTACACCGCTTCCTCACCCCCCCGACCGAAGACAAAGGGATCGCCCCCTTTCAGGCGGAGAACCATTGTTCCCTTCTTTGCCCGCTCTGCAAGGAGCTGGCAGATTACCTCTTGAGTGCACGGGGCCTTTCCGGGAGCCTTCCCGACGGGAATGAGCTCAGCACCATCCCGGGTGTACTGGAGGATACGGTGGTCGATGAGACGGTCGTAGACGACGACATCAGCCCTCTCCAGGAGGAAGCGAGCGTATTGGGTCAGGTAGAGAAAACTTCCTGCGCCTGCACCGGTGAGGAAAACCTTGCCCTTCATCGTTTCCCCCCAAGCTCCTGAGCTAGGTCTTGAACTATGGCCTCGCCTGCTGCAAAGGGACCTTCTCTCCAGCCCACCCTCCCCTCGAGCATCCCCACAAGCCGTACCCACCCATTCTGAACTTCTGCAAAGGCGCCGATGGCTTTCTGGCAGCCTCCTCCGATGCAAGAAAGGAACAACCGCTCGATACTCACAGCCTGCGCTGTTTCAGGATGGTGGAGGGGGGCAAGGAGCTTTTCCCACCCCTCGCCACAGCGGGTTTCACAGGCGATAACGCCCTGTGAGGGGGCAGGGACAAAGTTCCAGGGATCGAAGACCTCCGCTACCTCTCCTTCAAGCCCAAGGCGCAGAAGTCCCGCATAGGCGAGAACCAGAGCATCCACTCTACCTTCCCACATTCTCGCCATGCGGGTGGTGACGTTTCCTCGCAACGGTACAACGTGGAGGTCGGGTCGCTTCTTGAGAATCTGCACGGCGCGTCGAGGACTCCCTGTGCCAACAGAACTTCCCGGAGGGAGCTCCAGGAGTTTCTGGCCGCCTTGGGAGACCAGGCAGTCTCTTGGGTCCTTTCGGGGGAGAATGGCAGCGAGGGTGAGTCCCGGGGGAGAAGTTGTGGGGAGGTCCTTAAGGCTGTGCACCGCGATATCGATACTCCCCTGAAGGAGCGCTTCCTCGAGTTCTTTCACAAACATTCCTTGGATTCCGGGGAAGGTCGAATCGTGCCGTATATCTCCCCTGGTTTGAATCGTTACCACTTTGATAACTGCAGAAGGAAGGATATTCTGCAAAGCGGCAACAACCTCTTCGGTCTGTTTGAGGGCCAGTATACTCCCACGGGTACCGACACGAATGACCTGCTTCATCTTTCCTCCTCAAAGAACCGTCGCACCTGTTCAGCCGTTTTGCAGAAGAGTTTCCTCCGCACCCATTCCATGTGCTTGAGGAGTAGTAGCTCCTGTTCGTCGCGGTTGCAGGTCTGAATGATTGCTCCTCCTGCTTCTAAAAAGGTTTCCTCAAAGCAGCGGGCGATATTCCGGATGATGGGGTCAGCCCGGAAGCCTCGCCATTTTCGCAGGAAGCGCTCGACCTCTTCCGCGATCAATGCTTCGAGGTGTTCGGACTCCTGAGCGAAGGGCAGGGTTCGTTCCCGGGCAAGATTGAGGAAGGTCTCAAGGTCCAGGAGCTTCTTTCCTTGAGCCAGCGCCGGGTCGATAGCTCGGGGAAGAGCAAGGTCAACGAGCACTTGAGGAAGGGCTGCTTCGTCAAGGTCTTCAGGGGCAAGGAGATGACGAGCTGAGCCTGAAGTGCACACCGCTGCGTGGGATTGGGCGAGGACTTCTTTGAGCACGCTTTTCTCTGCAATCGCCACGAAGGGCTTTTCCTGGGGAATGTGGTGGAGGTGCCGCGAAAAGACGAAGATTGTTCCTGCTTTTCGGGAGAGGAGTGTCCCGGCGACGGAGCGCCCCAGGGTCCCCCAGCCGAGAATACAGACGCTTTTCCCTTCAAGGGAGCCCAGAAGTTCTTCAAGTACCTCGGCGACAAGGGAACCGAAAGACCTCAACGCCTGTTCTCTACGGAGGGATCTCCGGACTTTTTTCCCCACTCGCAGGGCGTCCTGAAAGAGGGCGTTCAGGAGTTTGTTGGTGTGGCCGTTCCGGTGAGCCTTCTCCCAGGCTCGCTTCAGCTGCCCCAGGATATGCACCTCACCACGGAGGGCCGACTCAAGGCCTGCGGCAATTCGAAAGAGACGCCGAACAGCATCGGCGTTCTCAAGGTAAAACACACAGGTTCTGTAAGGGCCAGGGAGAGGGAAAAGGCGCTGAAGGAGGTCCTCTCTCCGGAAGGATTCTTCTTCTACTGTACCGTACACCTCAAGTCGCTGGCAGGTCTCAAGGAGGACAAAGGCAGAACACCCGGTTTCTCTGAGGATTCCCAGAAATTCCCTCTCCGGAAGGGCCAGGTAGCGCTCCCGAAGGACAAGGGGGAGGCGCTCATCGACCCCGGTGGCAAAAAGGAGCGCTTTTTTCACTTTTCCCTCTCTCCGAGGTACTCGCTACCCCGAGAGGGAACATCCATACCTTTCCACTCCTTCCTCGTCGAGCGCGAGTACAGAGTTCTCTGTGCAGGCAGGTCTCCTGACTGAGGTTCATCGTCCTCTCCGCCTTCCCGGTTGCCCAGTGGCATAGAGGAGGGGACTCCCCATCACAGTGGCGCGACCGTGTGGGAATTGCACCCACTTCCCTTTTCAGCCCCAAGGGGCACCTGCACGGGAAAAATTATACCAGAGTAGAGTCCGGCAGGCGAGTCCTTGACATTGTCTGTTATAATGGAAAATGATAATATTTTTCATTGAGGTGAAGGACTTGCCGGAGAGCTGGAAAGATGTTTTCCATCGCTTCAACAAGAAAGCGACGCCCTCGCGCCGGGCCATTCTTGAGGTGTTTGAGGAAAAAGGGCAGCACCTCTCTGCCGAGGATGTGTACGAGCATCTGAGGGCAAAGAAAAAGAAAGTCGGCATAGCAACGGTGTACCGGAATCTTGACCTTCTCCTGCGCATGGGGATTCTCCGAAAAGTCAACTTTGGCGATGGCAGGGAACACTACGAGATTTGCCGTACGGCACAGTTCCACCACCACCTGATCTGCACCCAGTGCGGTCAGGTTGTGGACTGTGAGGGGATGACCCAGGAAGAGGAGCAGTTCTTGCAGCGTCTGCGAAAGGAGTTCGAGCAGAAACAGGGATTTGTCGTTCACTCCTATCACATCTATTTCTACGGTTTGTGTCCGCGTTGCCGGTGACATCCGAGGGGGGCTGAGACTGTGGAAGACATCCGTTCTCTGGTGGAGATGGAAACCGGTGGAAAAGGAGAAATTGTCCGGATTGATGGTGGGGAAGGGATGGTGAGGAGGTTATGGGTTCTCGGAGTCGTGCCCGGGAAGAGAATCGAAAAGGTCAGCTCCATTATCGGCAAGGGACCGGTTGTCATTCGTCTGGGGCAGCAGGAGATCGCCCTGGGCAGAGGCATAGCCCAGAGGATTCTCGTGCGGGTAGAACACTAAGGCGAATCGTCCTTGCGGGAAACCCCAATGTCGGGAAAAGCGTTATTTTCACCCAGATAAGCGGTGTCTACGCTTTTTCCTCAAATTATCCGGGGACAACAGTGGACTTTTTGCGGAGTTACGTGGAACACGGAGGAGAATTGTACGAAATCATCGATGCTCCGGGCACGTATTCCCTTGAAGGGATAGCTGAGGCCGAGCGTATTGCCGCTCGTCTTGTGGAAGAAGCGGACATTGTCGTCAACGTGGTGGATGCGGGAAACCTGGAACGCAATCTCTACCTCACCTTTGAACTTGCGGAAAGGCAGAAGCCTATGGTTGTGGCACTCAATATGTGGGATGAAGCAAAGAAGCAGGGTATCGACATCGACCTCAAGGCCTTAGAGGGCACCCTCGGAGTTCCCGTGGTCCCGGTTGTTGCGACCACCGGGGAGGGCATCAAAAACCTCCTTGCGGCCCTCCAAAAGGCAAGAATCCCTCACTTTGTTTCCCCTGACCACACACGGCGCTGGGAAGAAATCGGCAAGGTTATCAGCGAAGTGCAGCGGTTTTCATACCGTCGTCCCACCTGGCGGGATACGCTGCAGCGGGTGACCCTGCTTCCTGGAGCTGGATTGCTCTTTGGCTTTGTGGTCCTTTTGGGGATGTTCTTTTCCGTTCGCTTCATCGGTGAAGGTCTCATCCACCTCCTTGACCCGCTCTTTGAGCAGTACTACCTCCCTCTTCTTGAGCGTCTTGGGGTCGTGCTTTCCCGGTATCCCCTCTGGTATGAGATACTTATCGGAAAGCCTGTGGACGGCCACATTGACTTTGAGCTGTCTCTTGGTCTTCTCTCCACAGGGGTTTACGTGTCTTTGGGAGCTGTTCTCCCTTATGTTCTGGCCTTCTACTTTGTTCTGGGTCTTCTTGAAGACGTGGGGTACCTGCCCCGTCTTGCGGTGTTGCTCGATGGGTTCCTGCACCGCCTGGGACTCCACGGATATTCTGTTGTTCCCATGCTCCTTGGGTTGGGGTGCAATGTTCCCGGTATCATGGCCACACGGGTTCTGGAGAGTGAAAAGGAACGCTTTGTGGTGACGGTGCTCGTTGCCATTGGCATTCCCTGCTCGGCCCAGCAGGCACTCATCGTGGGTGCCCTTGCACCCCATGGCGTTGCTCCAGTTCTTGTTGTTTACGGGACACTTTTTGCTGTGGTGGTTTCCCTTGCACTGCTTTTAAAGTACCTGGTGCCGGGGTTTCGCCCTCCGCTCGTCTGCGAGATTCCCCCCTACCGCCTGCCCTTCCTGAAAGCGGTGCTCTCCAAGCTCTGGGTTCGTCTCCGGGGTTTCCTGCGCGATGCTTTACCCATTGTGTTTCTGGGGACGTTCATCGTGAATCTCCTGTACCTCACGAACGCCTTCCCTGCTCTTGCCCGGTTTGTGAGTCCCTGGCTTTCCCGAATGCTGGGACTTCCTCCTGAGGCGATTCTCGTCATCGCCCTGGGGGTTTTACGAAAGTACATGGCTATGGGGCTTCTTTTGCCTCTGGGTCTTTCAGTCAAACAGCTGGTCATTGCCAGCGTCGTGATTTCCCTTTTCTTCCCCTGTGTGGCTGCCTTTGTGGTGGTGCTCCGGGAATTCGGGTGGAAACGGCTTTTTGAGGCCGTTGCCATTATGCTTTCTTTTGCCTTCATTGTGGGAAGTCTTCTGAACATGCTCCTTTGAGGAGGGTTTGCGGGATGCGGCGGTACGTTTTTGGTGATACAGGATGCTTCTGCTTTGGTGGTCACTTCTTCTTCCCGGGTTTTGGCCCCTGCTTCTCGTGCCTTACTCAGGAGGAGGAGCTCGAACTCCTTCGGGAAGAGGCAGAGTTCTTGCGCCGACGCCTTGCCTGGATTGAACGGCGGATTGAGGAACTGGAGAAAGAGAAATAACCGGAGTTCTTGCCGCTCTGTCAGACGCTTGAGGTATAATAGGAAGACTCTCTGTTAGGGGTGAGCGCAGTGGTTATTGTTGTCCATGGCGGCATTTGCGTTGAAGAAATTCCCGATGTTTTCGAGCCCCTGTACCGGGCCTGTATCTTGGGAATGGAAACCCTGCAGAGTCAGGAGGCGGTTGACGCTGTGGAAGAGGCAGTGAAGGTCCTCGAGGATGACCCTCGCCTCAACGCAGGAACAGGGGCCTTCCCCAATCTCCTGGGAGAGGTTGAGATGTCTGCAAGTATCATGAAGGACGACCTCTCCTGCGGTGGGGTTGCGGCAATAAAAAACGTTCGGCATCCTATCTCTGTGGCCCGGGCTGTTATGGAGAGGACTCGCCATGTGCTCCTTGTGGGTGAGGGGGCAAACCTTTTTGCCCGTCTTCTGGGCTTTGAGGAATACAATCCGGTGGCGGAGCTCACCATAAGGACCCTTGAGAAGTCCATCGCGAAGGCATCGCAGGAAAAGGACTCCATTTACCATTACTACCTGAAGAGAGCCCGGGAGAAACTCCGAAGACTCCACCTCGGAACGGTAGGGGCGGTGGCCCTTGACTGTTCTGGGCGAATTGCGGCGGGAACTTCAACCGGAGGAGTGGAAATGCAGCTTCCGGGAAGGGTAGGGGATTCCCCGATTATTGGTTGCGGAACCTTCGCCTGGGAGTGGGGTGGAGTTTCCATGACCGGAGAAGGAGAAGGTATCATGAAGCTTGGCCTTGCCCGCAAAATCGCCGAGTGGATGGAGGAAATGTCTGCTCAGGAGGCCGTCAACCGGGGGATGGAGCTTGCGCGACGATTCGGTGTTGTCTGTGGGGCCATTGCGGTGCGGAAGACTGGAGAGATTGGTTTTGGGGAGTGTGGGGGAAGGCTCACCTTTGGGTACTTCCGGGAGGAAATGAAAGAGCCGCACGTTTTTCCTTCGAAGAGTTGACGATGTAGTGATCAAAAGGGTATAACATAGTCAAACCCTTAAGGAGGTGGTTCGATGAGACGGTTGGTGATTCTCGGTGTGCTGGTTCTGGTTCTTGCTTTTGCTTGCTCTGCTTTTGCTGCTGAACCCATCAAGGTTGGGGTCGTCATGGGTCTCACAGGTCCGTGGGCGTCCATTGACACGCCGGCACTCAACGGGGTGAAGCTTGCGGCTGAAGAAATCAACAAAGCGGGAGGGGTTCTGGGACGGCCGATTGAACTCAAGGTTGTCGACACCAAGGCCGATGAAGGTGAAACCGTTGCTGCAGTCATCCGCCTGATTGAAAACGAAAAGGTTTCGGCACTCATTGGGTACTGCGACACCCACTGGGTGAACATTGCCGCACCTCTGGCACGGGAATACGGCGTGCCTTTCATCACCCCGGGAGCCACTCATCCCCGCATTCCGGAGCGCACCGGTGCCTGGCTGGCCTGCTTTGGTGACAATGCCCAGGCGGCGGCCATTGCCGAGTATGCAGTGAGAGACCTGGGGCTCAAGCGGGGAGCCATCTGGGTAGACACGGCGGTGGACTTCAGCGTTGCCGTCTGTGCCTATTTTGCCGATGCACTGAAGCACTACGGGGGTGAAGTAGTCTACGAGGACTACTTCGAAATCACCTGGACCGATTTCTCCAGCATGGTGGCCCGTCTCAAGGAGTACCAGGACCAGGGCAGGGTGGACTTTGTGTACGTGGGCGCCATCCCCGACAACTGTGGTGTCATTGTGAAGCAAATCCGGGATGGCGGTGTTACCATCCCCATCTTCGGTGAAGACGGTTTTGACACGCCGCTTCTTGTGCAGACGGGTGGTGCAGCTGCCGAAGGTGTGGTATTCGCAACCCACATGTCTTTAGAGGACCCAAGCCCCATCATACAGAAGTTCAAGAGTGATTACCAGGCCATGTTCGGGAATCCTCCCGAGAACGCCTTTGCCGCCCTTGGGTACGACGCCATGAAGCTCCTTGCCAAGGCCATCGAAATTGTCGGCACCGATGACCCCAAGAAGATTCCCGAGGGTCTCGCCCAGATCAAGGACTTCCAGGGTGTTTCGGGAACCATTTCCTATGAGGCTGGGAGCCAGGTACCGAACAAGTCCGTGGCCGTGATTGAGGTGAAGGACGGTAAGTTCGTGACCGTCAAACAAATAGCTCCTGAGTACCTACCCGACCCCAAAATCGCCAAGTGAAGGAGGACGGGGAGGGGTGCTGCCCCTCCCCGGCTACTTTCGACGATGGGTGAGTACATTCTGAAGGTTGAAGACCTGTGGAAGAATTTCGGTGGCCTGATGGCCGTAAGTGGGTATAACCTTGAGCTTCCCCGTGGGGCAATTTATGGGCTCATTGGGCCGAACGGGGCGGGGAAAACCACGGTGTTCAATCTCATCAGCGGGGTTTTGAAGCCTTCCCGGGGGAGGATTGTGTTCAAGGGACGGGATATTACTCACCTTCGCCCTGACGAAATCACTGCCCTGGGGTTGACCAGGACCTTCCAGAACCTGCGCCTTTTTCCCTCCCTTAGTGTGGAGGAGAATCTGAAAGTTGCCGCCCACGTGCATGCCCGCTGTGGGTTCTTCCCTACACTTTTCTGCGCCCCCTCGTTCTTTCGCGAGGAGAAAGCTATAGAGCGGAAAGCCTGCGAGATGCTTGAGCGCTTTGGCATGTACGAGTTCCGGAAGGAAATCGCTGCGAATCTCCCCTACGGTTTGCAGCGGAAACTCGACATTGCCCGGGCACTGATGACCGGGCCAGAGCTTGTCCTTCTTGATGAACCCTCTGCAGGGATGAACACGAAAGAGGCCGATGACCTGGCCCGTCTGGTTGCAGAACTTCAGAGGGATTTCCACCTCACCATGATCATTGTAGAACACCGGATGTCCTTCGTTATGGGACTGGCCGAAGTTATCCAGGTTCTCGACTACGGCTCAATTATTGCGGTTGGAACCCCTGAAGAAATCCGCCAGAATCCAAAAGTCATCGAGGCATATCTGGGGACAGGTGATCTCGTTGCTTAAGGTTGAAAAGATTACGGTGAAGTACGGCGTCATTCCTGCGATCCAGGAGCTTGAGTTTGAAGTGGAGAGGGGGCAGATTGTGGCCCTTCTTGGAGCCAACGGTGCTGGTAAGACAACGACCTTGAAGACCATTATGGGGGTTCTGCGGCCGGTACGGGGTCGCATTTTCTACGACGGAAAGGACATCACCTTCCTTCCTGCGCCTCAGCGGGTCCGTCTGGGTATTGCTCTCGTGCCTGAGGGTCGGGGAATTTTCAACCGCCTCACGGTGCGGGAAAACCTTCTCCTTGGAGCGTACCACCGGAGAGACCAGGAGGGAATTCTCCAGGATCTTGAGGAGGTGTACCGCCTTTTCCCCCGTCTGAAGGAACGGGAGAACCAGGTTGCCGGGACGCTCTCCGGGGGTGAACAGCAGATGCTGGCCATCGGTCGGGGCCTCATGTCCCGCCCCAGGCTCATGCTCCTTGACGAACCTTCGCTCGGTCTTGCCCCCCTTGTGGTTCGAGAGCTCTATGCCCTGATTCGGCGTATCCGGGAAAATGGCGTTACTATCCTCCTTGTGGAGCAGAGTGCTCCCATGGCCATTGGTGTCGCCGACTACGTGTACGTTCTGGAGACGGGGGTGGTGAAGATTGCCGGGACTCCCCAGGAGGTTGAGTCCCTTGAAGAGGTGAAAAAGGTCTATCTGGGAGGGTAGGGTATGTTCTCGCTCTCGTATTTTTTGCAGCAGAGCATGAATGGCATTATCCTCGGTTGTATTTACGCGCTCCTTGCCCTGGGCATGACGGTGGTGTATGGCATTCTCCGGCTCATCAACTTCGCCCATGGTGCCCTTATCACCCTGGGGGCGTTCTTCATGTATTTTGTCTTTTTCCGTCTTGGTTTGCCCTTTGTGGCTGCACTCTTTCTGGTCCTTGGGTTTGGGGGAGCCATGGGTCTTGTCCTTGACCTTGTGGCCTACAGGAAGCTCCGGGGTGGTCCGGAGGTGGCGCTTCTTATCACCTCGCTGGGATTCTACACCTTCATCGAGAATTTCACCAAGCTCATTGTTTCTCCCCAGCCTTACGCCTTCAAGACCCCGGAATTTCTGGCGACGCTGTACCGGACGCCGTATCTGACCTTCCGGACGGTTGATGTCTTTATCATCTTTTCGTCTCTTCTCATCATGCTTGCCTTCCACCTCTTTGTGAAACGGACGAAACTGGGGATCGCCATGCGGGCAACGGCGGAAAACCTTGAGGTTGCCAACCTCATGGGCATTGAGGTGAACCGGGTTATCTCGGTGGCCTTTGTCCTGGGCTCAGCCATTGCCGCTTTCACGGGATTCCTGTGGGGAGCAAAATACGGGCAGATTTCCTACGACATGGGTTTCCTCACGGGGGTCAAGGCCTTTGTGGCCGTGGTTGTGGGCGGTGTGGGGAGTATTCCTGGTGCCATGCTTGGGGGATTTGTTCTGGGACTTGCGGAGATTCTCTCCATCGCCTTTCTGCCCACACGCTTTGCCGAATACCGTGATGGGATTGTCTTTGCCATCCTCATTTTGGTCCTCCTTATTCGTCCCTCGGGTATTATGGGGATAAGGGAAGAGGTACGGGTGTGATGAAGCGGCGTATCCCTCAGGAACTCTGGTTCGTCGTTGGAGGCCTTGTGCTCTTCGGTGCGCTGTTTGTGGCGGAAAAAACCCTGAATCGGTACCTCCTGCACATCCTCATCCTCATGGGAATTTACTCCATTGCCACGGTGAGTTTGAACCTCACCAATGGATATACCGGGCTTTTCTCTCTGGGGCACGCAGCCTTCATGGCCATCGGGGCGTACACTTCGACTCTCCTCACCTTTCCCGTCCCTCTGCGGGAAGCCTATGACCTTCCCCGTCTTCCCTGGTTTCTGGGAGGACCGGACGCTGCCTGGTCGTTCTTCCCTGCGCTTCTTGTTGGAGGGGCGCTCGCAAGCTGTGCCGCTCTGCTCATCGGGGCACCGGTGCTTCGCCTTCGGGGGCACTACCTCTCTGTGGCGTCTTTGGGGTTCATGGTCATTGTGGTGACGTTTGCTAAAACCCTCAAGGGCATTACCCGGGGGCCAATGGGAATCAGCGCCATTCCGCTGTACACGAATGTTTACTGGACGTTCCTGTGGCTTTTCATCACCATGTACGTGGTGTGGAGGATCGTCAATTCCCGTTTCGGGAGGGCCCTGATGGCTCTCAGGGAAGATGAAACCGCGGCGCAGGTCCTTGGCATCTATCCCATGAAGTACAAGCTCTTCGCCTTTGTGGTGGGGGCGTTCTTCGCAGGGGTTGCGGGGGGGCTGTACGCGCATCTGACCAAGGCCATTCGTCCTTTTGAGTTCTCTTTCACCCTGACCTTTCAGATTGTCGTCATGCTCATCGTCGGTGGTATGGGGACCATGAGCGGACCGGTGGTGGGGGCGGTGCTCCTTCTGGCACTCCGGTACGCTCTGAAGCCCCTTGAGGAGCACCTGAAGCTTTATGGCCTTATCGAACTCGTTTACGCGTTGCTCCTCATCGTCATTATGCTCTGGAAGCCCGAAGGCCTTGTGGGAAGGAAACGGGTTTCTGCAAGAGGACGCCAGGAGAGAAAGGAGGAAGGGGAATGGGCAAGGTTTTCCATTCTGAGATGACCTATATCGATTTCAAAGAGGGGAATTTCGATAAGGCCATTGTGGCTGTAGGCTCAAGCGAAAATCACGGATTCCACCTCCCCTTTGGCACCGATACCCTTGTGGCCCAGGCCATCGCCCTTGAGGTGGCAAAGAGAGTTCCGGGGACACTCGTTTTGCCACCCCTGTACTACGGTGTGAGTTTCCATTATGATGCCTTTCCCTTTACCTTGACCCTTCGGCCGGAAGTCATGGTGGAAGTCCTCAAGGATGTCTTCACCTCCTGCATCAGGCAGGGGATTTCTCGCATCATCATCATCAACGGTCACGATGGGAATATCGCTCCCATTGAAATCGCTGCCCGCTCTGTCAAAGTGAACTATCCCCATGCCTTTCTGGCGTGCCTTCCTGCCTGGTGGGTGACGGCAGGAGAACTCCTCCCTCCGGGGACGTTCGAGGTGTGGGGAGGGCTTGGACACGCAGGAGAGGGAGAGACCTCGATTGTCCTCTATCTCTTCCCGGAACTTTGCCGGATGGAAGAAGCCCGGGGCGTTGTTCCGGATCTCCCCGAAGGGCTTGAGATCAAGTGGCGCTTTGAGGAGCTCACCCCTTACGGAGCCACAGGGGACCCCAAAAAGGGGACAAAAGAGAAGGGAGAGAAGATGTTCCGGGTCCTTGTGGATTATGTAGTGCGCTTTCTCGAGGAGATGGAGAAGCGAGGGTGGAAGTATGGTGAAAAGTCCCGTGTTTGAGCGAGGATGGACTGATGGAGCTTTCCCCTGGGCCACAATTGAGAACATCGACTGGTGGGAAGGGAAGGACGTCGAAATCCGGGGATGGCTTGCCAACCGGCGCTCGAGCGGGAAGATTGTTTTTCTCATTGTTCGGGATGGAACGGGTTTCATCCAGGCCACGGTCTCACTGGGGGAAACCTTTTCCCGGGAAGACCTGAAGTTTCTGGAGCGCCTCCCCTTTGAGTCGGCCATTCTTCTTCGGGGGCGGGTGAGGAGAGAACCCCGGGCGCCTTTTTCGGGATATGAACTCGAGGTTCAGGGGGTTCGCGTTGTATCCCTTGCTCAGGAGGAATACCCGATCCAGAAGAAAGAGCACTCTGTGGAATTCCTCATGGAGCACCGGCATCTGTGGCTCCGTTCCCGCAGGCAGAACGCCATTTTGCGGATCCGAAACACTATCATCATGGGCATCCATGAATTCCTCCAGAAAGAAGGTTTCGTCCTCATCGACCCACCGATTCTCACTCCTGCAGCCTGTGAAGGCACGACGACGCTTTTTGAGCTCGAGTACTTTGACCTCGGGAAGGCGTATCTCTCCCAGAGTGGCCAGCTCTACATGGAAGCGGCCTGCATGGCCTTTGGAAGGGTCTACTGCCTTGCTCCCGCTTTCCGGGCGGAGAAGTCCAAGACCCGCCGTCACCTCACCGAGTTCTGGATGGTGGAACCCGAAGCGGCGTTTTTCACCTTTGAGGACAACCTGTGTCTTCAGGAGCGTCTTGTTTCCTTTGTTGTCCAGAAGGTCCTTGCCGAGTGTCCTCGGGAGCTTGAAATCCTCGAGCGGGACACAAAGCCGCTGGAGCGGGTTACTCCGCCTTTCCCCCGCATCTCGTACTCAGAGGCGATTGAACTCCTCCAGAGGAAGGGTTTTCCCGCAAGGTGGGGGGATGACTTTGGTGGGGATGAGGAAACCGCCATCTCTGAGGAATTCGATCGTCCGGTATTCATCCACCATTATCCCAGGGCCATTAAGGCTTTCTACATGCAGCCGGATCCGGAGAACCCCGACCTTGTGCTCAACGATGACCTCATTGCTCCAGAAGGATATGGAGAAATCATCGGAGGGAGTGAGCGCATTTACGACCTTGCGCTCCTTGAGGAGCGACTCCGGGAGCACAATCTCCCTCGAGAGGCCTTTGAGTGGTATCTCGACCTCCGCCGCTTTGGTGCCTGTCCGCACTCAGGATTTGGCCTGGGGATTGAGAGGACCGTGGCCTGGATTTGTGGTGTGCACCACATCCGGGAAACCATTCCCTTTCCCCGCCAGATTTACCGAATCTATCCCTGAGGTGCTGTACCCCTTGACTCTTTGAGATTTGCTGCTAAAATAATAGGGTGCGTACGGCCGGCTGTGCCGGAGTGGCGGAATAGGAAGACGCAACGGACTTAAAATCCGTTGAGGCGCAAGCCTCGTGCCGGTTCGATTCCGGCCTTCGGCACCAGGAAAGACATGGGAATACGACGCGGGGTGGAGCAGTCAGGAAGCTCGTCGGGCTCATAACCCGGAGGTCGCAGGTTCGAATCCTGCCCCCGCTACCAGAGTTGTGCAAAAAGCCCTGTGCCTGCAGGCACAGGGCTT
>APCU01000031.1 GCA_000347575.1 Candidatus Caldatribacterium saccharofermentans OP9-77CS
TTCGAGAGTCTTCATGGACTGACCTCCCATCATTCAATCGAGAAAGACACTAAGCTTCTGACGCTCTCAGAACCTCTTTCGGAGTCTTCCTCCCCCGTTCGGTTTGGTCAAAGTCGTGGTCGAAGCTCACGATGGTGAGGTCGTGCTTTTCGGCCACGGTGTACTGGTAGGCGTCGTCGAAGTCGAGGTGGTAGCGTTCCATGGTTACAATAATGTGTTCCATTTCCTGGGGTCTGAGGCCAAGTAGCCCCACCTCCCCTTCGACGAAGAGGTCCCGAATGAAAAGGAGAAAAGCCTCCGGTTTCTTCAAGCGGGTGAGGATCACACCAAGAGAATGCAGGGTAAAATCGGTGAGGAAAAGTCGGGAAGATGGAACTTCCGCCAGGAAACGCCCCACCTCCTCAGACCTTTCCCGGTTCAGGAGCCGCTCCAGCCACACGTTGGTGTCCACAAGAAACATCAGTTTTCCCGCCACTCAAGGGCTTTTTTTTGCAACTCAAGGGAGGTATACTGCTTTCGGTATTCCGAGAGCGCTCCAGCCCAATCCTGCCGGAGTTTCTTCCCGCCCCAGACCCTTCGCATTCTCTTCTCCCAGAGGAACTCCACGAAATCCTCCACCTCCTGACGGAGCTCAGGAGGGAGTTCCCGGATTTTCTCTTCGAGAGTCTTCATGGACTGACCTCCCATCATTCAATCGAGAAAGACACTAAGCTTCTGACGCTCTCAGAACCTCTTTCGGAGTCTTCCTCCCCCGTTCGGTTTGGTCAAAGTCGTGGTCGAAGCTCACGATGGTGAGGTCGTGCTTTTCGGCCACGGTGTACTGGTAGGCATCGTCGAAGTCGAGGTGATAGCGCTGAGCTGCCGAAATCAAAGCAGGGACATCCTGGGGAGTCAATCGGACAAGGCAAATCGCCAGGGACTCAAAGAGATCCTCAACGAGCTTGAGGAACACCTCATGCTTCCCCTGGCGAAAGAGAAAGACTCCAAGAGAGTACAAACTGAACTCTGAAACGAAGAGACTGCCCCGAGGCATCTGGCACAGAAACCTTTCGGCTTCATCCGCCTGTTCTCGCTCTAAAAGGACCTCGAGAATAACGTTCGTGTCAACGAGATACACCGTCTTGCCACCACTTCAGGATTTCGTGTTGCAGTTCCACAGAAGTAGACTGCAAGCCCAGCTCCTTTAAGGCACCCCTGAAACGGAGCTTTGGAAGCTCTTTTCGCCTTTTTTCATCTTCCTCTCTAAGAGGAACTCCACGAAATCCTCCACCTCCTGACGGAGCTCAGGAGGGAGTTCCCGGATTTTCTCTTCGAGAGTCTTCATGAGTTGACCTCCCCGCCAGAATTCCAGGAATATCTTAACTTCCTGGAGGAAGGTCTGCAAGAACTTCCAAGAAGCTCCCACAAGAACACCTCAACAACTGGCATTCTCCAGGCATCCCGGAAGCTCAGGCGATTCGCCAGACCACAAACAGTCCACAAGGGCAGGGCAAGGACAGACCGAAAAACGGCAATCCTTACCCTGACCCTGGAAACCTCAAAGGAGCAGGGCAAAGGGTTCTTCCAGAAGGGTTTTCAGAAACTGCATGAACTGGGCGGCAACGGCACCATCGACGATACGGTGGTCGCAGGAGAGGACAAGCTCCATGACCGCAAGGGGAACGATGTCCTTCCCGTCGAAGACCGGCTTCTTCTTAATGGCCCCACAGGCCAGAATGGCCGACTCCGGAGGGTTGATGATGGCCGTAAAGGCGTCAACACCGAACATCCCCAGGTTCGAAATGGTGAAGGTTCCCCCGGAAATCTCCTCCGGAGTGAGCTTGCCAGCTTTCGCCCGTTCCACAAGGTCGTGGAGCTCCCGGGTGATCTGGGCGATGCTCTTCCGCTCCACTTCCTTCACCACGGGAACGATGAGCCCGTCTTCTAAAGCCACAGCAACACCGATGTTGACATGCTCGTGGAAAACGATTCCCTCCTCCGTGAAGGAAGCGTAAAGCAGCGGATAACGTTCCAGGGCTTTGGCGACAACCTTGACGAGGATATCGGTGTACGAGACCCGGAGACCAGTTTCCTTCTCCACCAGAGGCAGCAGGCGTTCCCGCATCTTCACGAGTTCCTCGGCAAGGATTTCCTGGAAGACGAAAAAGTGGGGCTTCGTCCTCGCGCTCTCAACCATGCGCTGGGCAATGATCTGGCGCATCCGGGAAAGAGGAACGACTTTCCCCTTTACCTCTTCAGTCACCGGTGCCTCTTCCACCACGGGGATTTCCTGCTTTTTCGCCTCCTCAAGTGCTCTCTTTGCCCGCTCAACGTCTTCTTTGACGATACGACCCCCAGGACCCGTACCGGTGATGGTTGCAAGGTCGATGCCGTATTCCTGAGCGAGTTTTCGAGCAAGCGGTGAGGCTTTGATGCGCTCCTTTGCCGTCTCTGTTCCTGTTTCTGTCTTCTGAGTCATCACCTGTTCCCCAGCAACGCGCTCTCCAGCCTCTGGCTGCTCTCCTGGGGCCTTTTTCCCGGGAACAGGAACCTCTTCCCCCTCTTCCCCGATATAGGCAACAACCTCCGTGATGGGAACGGTAGCCCCTTCAGGATAGAGGATTTTGAGGACCACTCCTGAAGCAGGAGATTCCACCTCCATGTTCACCTTATCGGTCGCCACCTCGAAGAGGGGGTCCCCCTTCTCCACCCGCTCGCCTTCCCGCACAAACCACTTATTGATGACCCCTTCTTCCATCGTCAGGCCGAGTTTGGGCATGATGACCTCTCTGGCCATGTTCCCCACTCCTTCCCTGTGTGAGCTCAAGAATCCGTCGAAGGTCCGCCTTCACCGGACCCTGATCCTCAAGGCAAATCCACCACGCTTCATGGGGATGCACAAGGATCTCCCGCTCCCCATCAAGGGCAAGCGCTCCCTTCCCCTGAGGGAGTTTCAGCGGTTCCCCAGGGAGAAGGAAACCAAACTCCTCCACCCCCACTTCCCGGACAAGCCCGGGAGCCAGAGGAACGGGTATTCGCTGGCCACCCTGTCCAACCCAGGCGAAGGCACCCCGGCGCTCTTTCGGGGAGATGCTCACCATTCTCCCGATGACGGCACTGAGACCGATATTTGCGGGACTGCTCTGCGTAACGGCGACGAAGCGAACCGTTTCCGGTTCCCATACCGCCCGGGTCCCCAGGACGTCTTTTTCCACAAAAACCACGTCCACCAGGGCGATATCCTCCCGGGTTCCTGAGAAACAGCGGAGCACCTTGGACCTTGAGAGAACCTCTGTCTTCGGCACCGCCCCTTCGAGGAAAAATCCCAAGGCCATTCCCCCCAGGGTGGGTTCCAGGGTGTCGGCAAAGACGTTATTCGTCCCACAGGAGAGAGAGAAAAGGGGGGTACTTCCGCTTTTTTTGGCCACCACCCGGTTCGTGCCATCACCACCAAACACAACGAGCGCCTCCACCCTCCCTTCCTGCACGGCCCACTCGGTGAAACGCAGGGTATCTGTAGCATCCCCAAAGGTTGGTGTGGGGGCTTTCTCAAAGCGAATCCGTGAAGGGAAGGTTACCTCTCTCCGGGCCACCTCCACAAGTTCATAAGGGTCAGGCATGTAGACGAAGCAAAAAGACTCCCGAGTGACCCCCAGGAATCCCTGAAGGAACCGGATCAAAGCGGTGATTTTCTCTCGATTGCCAAAAACAGACCCCCACGCCACCAGCCGGCGGATGTCCTTCCCCGCCACCGGATTCACCACAAGGCCAACGCGCCGCATTCAGTGCACTTCCTGTCCACCAGTAACATTGATAGCCTGCCCGGTCATGTAGTCGGAGTAGGAAGAGGCCAGGAACACGGCAACGTTGGCCACATCCTCAATGGTGCACTCTCGCCCCAGCGGGACCTTTTCAACGTAGATTTTCCGCACCTGCTCCGGAGGAACACCGAGCTTTTTCGAATACTCTTTATCAAGGAGGTCCCACATGGGGGTGGCAAAGACGTTTCCCGGACAAATGGCATTCACGTTGATCTTAAAGGGAGCAAGGTCCATGGCCGCGCTCTGGGTGAGACCGATTACCCCGAACTTCGATGCCGAATAGGCGGCAAGCCAGAGCCCACCACGTTTCCCTGACTTCGAGCTGATGTTGATGATTTTCCCGCTTTTCTGCTGTACCATGTACTTGGCCACTTCCCGGATACAGAGAAACGTCCCCTTAAGGTTCACGTTGATAATGGCATCCCAGACCTCTTCGGGAACGTCGGTGATGAAGTGGGCCCGGATAATGCCTGCGGAATTCACCAGGATGTCGATTCTTCCCCACCGCTCGTACACCCGGCGGGCCATTTCGGCAACCTCGTCGCTTTTTGTGACGTCCACCTTGATGGCCATGGATTCCCGGCCCAGTGCTTCGATTTCCTGAGCCGTTTTCTCTGCCCCTTCAAAGTTCACGTCGCAGCACGCCACATGGGCCCCTTCCTGGGCAAAGCGTATGGCAATGCCCTTCCCTATCCCTGACGCCGCACCGGTCACAATGGCGATTTTGTCCTGTAACGGCTGCGGATGCACACTCCTCACCTCACAAAGGAAATCACGGCCTTTAAGGCCTTCCCGCTTTGCACAAGCTCAATGCCTCTCACAATGTCCTCAAGGGGCAGCACATGGGTGATGAGGTCCCGTGCCGGGACCCTCTTTGCATAGATGAGCCGCGCTGCCTCCTCGTACTGGGAGGCGTGAGAGGCGAAGACGCCAAAAACCCCGATTTCCTTGTAGTGGACGATGTTGCTATTGAAGGTGATGGTGGGTTTCTCCTTTGGCAAACCCCCAAAGAGGCTGATCCTCCCCTGGGGGGCAACGAGCTCCAGAGCTTCCTCCTGGGCACTTCCTGACGAAGCTGCCACAATGACCACGTCGGCCCCTAACCCACCGGTGAGCTCAAGGACCCGTTCCCTCAGGTTCTCCCTCTGGGGATTGATATAGACGTCGGCTCCAACTCTCCGCGCAAGCTCCAGCCGCTCATCGGAAATATCGGCAAGGAGAATCTTCCCCGCACCGTGGTTCTTCGCCATGGCAACATGCATGCACCCAATGGGACCCGCACCAATGACGAGCACGGTCTCCCCAAGGCCAATGTGGAGATACGACTGGCCGTTGATGACGCAGGAAAGGGGCTCAATGAGGCTGGCCTCAAGGAGGTCCATATCCTCCGGGAGGACCAGGAGATTCCCCCGCACTACCCCTTCCCGGGGCATTTTCATGAACTCTGCAAATCCTCCAGGGTAATGGTACCCGATGTACTTCTGTTCCGGGCAGAGGTTCTGCAGACCCCGGCGGCAGTACCGGCACCGCCCGCAGGAAATTACAGTGATAACCGCAACCTTGTCCCCCACCCGGTACCCCTCAACGCCCTCGCCCACAGCCACAATTTCCCCAGCAATCTCGTGCCCCGTGATCTGTGGCGGTTTCACGTGGTGGTGACCGAACTGGAAGATGCGAACATCGGTTCCACAAATGGCGCAGGCCCCAACCCGGATGACCACTTCTCCCGGACCGGCCTCGGGTTCAGGAACTTCCCGAACCTCGATATTCCCTGGACCGAGAAAGACTGCGGCTTTCATGGCATTCCGCCCTCCTGAAGGATAACGGTTTTCAGCGCAGGGTACAAGCGCCGGTACACGGCAAAGCGTTCCTCATAGATTTTCGCCCTCTCCGGATCTGGCTCATACACCTCCCGAACCCGAACAAGGTCACACACCAGAGCCCCGAAATCTCGAATGTCCTCCTTTGCCTTTCGCCCAAGGAGCGCGGCGCCGAAACAGGCCGCTTCCGAAACTGAAAGGGTTTCAACCGGCACCCCGTAGATATCGGCCTTGATCCTGAGCCATACCGGGCTCTTTGCGCCTCCGCCAATCGCCCGGAGCCGTTCCACGGGAATCCCGGCATTCCGAAGAAGCTCGAGATTCAATTTCATCTCGTAACTCACACCCTCAAGGAGGGCTTTGATGAACTCTTTCTTTGTAGTATTGAGGGTGAGTCCCACCACCATCCCTGCCGAGCGGGTGTCAAAGTACGGTGTCCCCGTCATGGTGAAGTGGGGCAAAACCCAGAGGCTCGTGGGGTTTTCAGGAAGCCCCTCAAGGAGCACTTCGTAAGGGTCCTTCTTAAGGCAAGCGGCAACCTCCTTCTCTTTCTCCCCAAACTGGTCCCGAAACCAGCGCAGGAGCACCCCTCCGGTGAAATTGTACACCAAAGTCGTGTAAAGCCCCGGAAAGGCATGGTGGTAACAGCAGAGGTTGTTCCGCCACATGGCCTCCCCCCCGACGAAATGGGGAATTGCCGGGGCAATGCACTCTACCGTTCCCGTGGCGTCCATAGCAAGCCCCGGCTGGATGACACCCGCTCCCAAGGCTCCACAGGGCTGGTCATGACCTCCTGCAGCCACCACAATCCCCTTCCCCCATCCGAATGCTGCGGCGAATTTCTCCGGGACCTCCCCAAGGGGGGTTCCCGAAGGGTAAGGTTGAGCCAGGCGCTCAGGAGGAATCCCCGCAAGGTCGAGGATTTCTGAAGACCATTCCCCCCGCTCCACATGGAACATCATCGTNCGGGANGCAAGGGGAAAACTTATGGCTGGAGGGAGCCCAAAAGCGGAAGACGAGGAAATCCTCAAAGCACAAGAAATACCGGGCGTTCCTGAAGACGTCGGGAGCGTATGTTTTCCACCAGAGGATTTTGTTCACCGTCCCGATGCCCGAGAGAGGCATCCCGGTGATGGCGAAAAAATCGCTCTTCTCCAAGTTTTTCCCGGAAGAGAGAAACGAACTCGTCTCCCCGCGTATCGAAGGTGACAATGCTTCGGGCAAGAGGCCGACCCTCAGCGTCAACCGGAACCACTGCCTCTCCCTGGGAGGAGATNCCGATNCTCACCGGAGGGTCGTGACGGATGCCCTCGGCGACTTTTCGGAGGCAGCGCACGACCTTCCCAAAGACTTCTTCAGCATCGAGTTCACTCCACCCATTCCGGGGATGATGGAGGGGATATTCCTCATAGGCCCAGGCCCTGACGTTCCCCTCCTCATCAAAGGCGATGACCTTGCATCCCGTGGTGCCCACGTCAATTCCAAGGTAACTCACGGGCGTCACCTCTTCAGAGCAAACTCCGGATGTATCGGAAAGCTCCTAAGGCGTCGGCCTCTTTCTGGTAGGCCCGAAGAGTAGCTACGTCGATTTTCTCCACCACCGAAAGCATCATGGTGATGTTCTCGATGCTCACCTGGCACGCCACTTTTCCATCCTCCCGGTAGGGGAAGATATCAAGGCCGAGCCAGCCTTCGTAATTCGAGTGGTAGAGGTAGTAGAGGAATTCGAGGTTTTCGAAGAAGTGCACCGTTCCCACGGCTAAATCGTCATCCCAGTCCCGGAAGTTGTCGTTGAGGTGCAGGGCAAAGAGCTTCCCGAAGCGGTCAAGCAACGCCACAACNTTTCCNGGAGACTCCTTGCAGTTATAGGAGTGCCCGAGGTCAATGGTCACCCCGACGTTCGGGAGGTTCACCTCCCGGGCTAAGAAAAGCGCCACACCGGCGTTCGAGATGGTCGAGTGGGTCCGGGGCTCCCGGAGTTTGTACTCTAAACTCAGCTTCACACGGGGATTGTGGCTGGCAATTTCCCGAAGGGCTTCGATGAGAAGGTCCCACTGTGCCCGGTAGTCAATCTGGAAGGGGTAGTCAAAGCCATCCTGCCCCGGCCAGAGGTTCATCACCTCCGCCCCGAAATACTCGGCCATGTCCATCGCCCTCTTGGCAAGCTCAATGGCCCGCCGGCGCACGCCNTCNCTCTCNGACATCAGGCTCCCCAGGGCGAATACCGGGTCCCCGAAAAGGTCGACATCGCAGGACGCCAGGGCAAGTCCCCGGGCATCGAGCTCCCTTTTCACCTTCTCCGCCGTGTCCTCGTTGATGGGGCCTGGGTAGTGCATCATCACTCCTTTGAGGTCCGGAACAGAAGCAATGGCGTCAAGGGCCTTTTCAAGGGGAACATCCTCCTTGTACCCTCGTGGGCAGAACCGATCCGGACACGCCCCAAAAACCCAGATTCCTGTGGCAAAACCCTTACTCTTCACGGCTCTCCTCCTCTCCCTGGAGCATACTCAGGAGTTCGTGCACCTCTTTGAGACCATTGTACACCTTTTGATACACACTGTAGTACCGCCCGTAAATTTCGTGCCGTTCTAAAGAAGGCTCGACCTTCCCNCGGAAACGCACCATCGCCGCAATACCCTCCCGGGNGTGCGCAAAGATTCCCGCTGCCTTCCCCGCAAGGATTGCCGTTCCCAGCGCCACGGCTTCCTCCGTTTCCGGAAGAAGCAGTGTTTTCCCCAGAATGTCTGCCTTCATTCTGAGCCACTCAAGGGAACGAGCACCTCCGCCAACAGCCCGCAGGTCTACAATGGGTAATCCAAAAGCCTCAAAAAGATCCAGGTTCACCTTCATCTCATAGGTGAGGCTCTCAAGGATGGCCCGAAAGATTTCCCAGCGAGAGGCCGCNAGNGTCAACCCCACAATGGCCCCCCGGGAGTGCTCGTCAAGGTAGGGAGTTCCCGAACCGGCAAAATGAGGGAGCACAAAAAGCGGCACTGGACCCTCTGGAAGGTGCTCAAAGAGCACCCGATAAGGGTCTTTCCCGAGTTCCCGGGCTTCCTGTTTTTTGTCAGGCGCTATGGCGTCACGGAACCACCGCACGAGAGACCCCCCTGAGGCGATGTACGCCAGGGTGATGTAGTCTCCCTCTGTGACGTGGGGATAGCAGCAGAACCCGTTCTCCATCATCTCCTTCGTGAGGAAGGGCGAAGGACCAATGTTGAGGGCCACGCACTCTGAGGTCCCAATGCCGTACATAGCTTCTCCGGGAGAACTCACGCCACACCCCAAAACCCCACAGGGCTGGTCGTGACCCCCGGTGGCCACAAGGATTTTTCCCCGGAGGCCAAAGTCCCTCGCGAGATCTTCCCGCAGGGAGCCGACAGGGGTTCCCGAAGGGAGAACCCGGGGGAGCCGTTCTTTAGAAATCCCCACTGCTTCAAGGATTTCCCGGGCCCAGGCTTTTCTCCGGACATCGAACATCATGGTCCGGGAGGCTAGGGAATAATCCATCGCCGGCTCCTCTCCCGTGAGGCGGAAGACGATAAAGTCCTCAACGCACGAGAACTTCCAGGTACGTTCAAAGATCTCCGGCTCATGGTCCCGAAGCCAGAGAATCTTATTCACCGTGTACATCCCATGAAGGGGCATTCCGGTCACTGAGAAAAGATGGAAAGGATCGAAGCGTTCTCGAAAGAATGCCACGTATCTGTTGGCCCGGACATCGAAATTGGCAATGGCAAAAGTCAGAGGCTGCCCATCCCGCCCCAGAGGGATCAGGGTTTCCCCGTGGGAGGTGACTGCCAGGGCGCTGATGGGCTCTCTGAGGTCTCTGCCCACCTCGCCCAAGGCAGTGCACACTGCTTCCCAGATTTTCTCAGGGTCAATCTCTAACCATCCGGGCCGAGGTGTGATGAAAGGGTACTCTTTCCCTGAGGAACTCAGGACTTCACCGTTTTCCCGAAAGGCCACGACCTTGCATCCGCTTGTCCCTACGTCAATCCCAAGGAGCGCCACTATGCCTTTCCCTCCCTGAAGAAACGACTCTGGGTTACACCGAAAAGCCCGGCAACGAGCACCAGGGCCACCAGAAAAACGAAACGAAGGCCAATGCGGTCTGCAAGAATCCCCATGAACCAGGGGAAAAAGAGTGCTCCAAGCCCCCCTGCGGCAACTGTGAGCCCAATGGCCGTGGCCTGAAAGGTGTTGACGTGCTGCGCCACCCAGGCCACAATGAGCGGCCACACCGCAGAGAATCCAAGTCCAAGAACAAGAAGAGCAAGAAGGGCAATGGAAACGTTCCGGGTGAGGTTGAAGAGGAGAAGGGCGAAGAAGCTCAGAAGAATTAAAAAGCGAAGCAGTACAAGGTAACTCGTCTTTCGGGCCAGAAGGCCAAAGACAAGCCTTCCTACGGTAATCATCCCCCAAAATATCCCCATGGCCGCTCCCGCAAGGGAAAAGCCTCTCTGGAGTTCCCGAACAAAATAGGTGCTCACCCAGGCTGAGGTGCCGATTTCTGCCCCGACGTACAGGAAGATGGCCAGGAAACTGGCAAAAAGCAGGGCCCTCCATTCCCTGAAAACCCGAAGACGTTTCAGGGAAAAGCCCTCGTTGTTCTCCCCAGCAAAGAGCTCCCGTTCCCGCAAAAGGAGGGCAAAGAGGAGTACCGAGAACGCCCCCGGGACGAAATAGAGTACCCTCCAGCTCAGCTCCCGCTCAAGGAGAAAACCCGCAAGGTATGGCCCAGAGGCAGCCCCAAGGCCAAAGGAAATCTGGCTGAGATTCAGGGCATACCCTTCCCGCCCGGGGAAGACCCGGGAGAGAAGTCCGGTGAGGGGAGCCTCGCAGAACCCCCCACCAATACCGGCGAGGAATATCCCCCACTCAATGGTGGTGAACTGATCCGCAAGGCTCACCACGAAAAACCCCAGAGCAAGAAACGCCTGGCTAGCCACAAGCACGGGTTTTTTCCCGAAAAAGTCACAGAGCGCACCACTCACAAACGTCGTCACCACGTAAGGAAAGTAGTACAGGGCGAAGAGACGCCCTGCTCTTGCCCCGGAAAGATGGAAAATGGCCATCCATTTGGGGAGTACTGCCCCGGTGATGAGCATGGACACAGCCAGGAAAAAGAACGCCACTCCAACGATGAATGAGAGCCGAAGTGCTGTCCAGCGTTCCATGGCTACCTGCCACAGAGCGTGCGTGCTGCTTTTACCACGTCTTCTACCCTCGGGATAGAATTGTCCTCAAGATAACGGCTGCAGGGAACGGGAGCATCAGCCGCTCCAAGGCGAACGATGGGGGCATCCAGGTAATCGAAGGCATGCTCCATGATCTGGGCGGCAATCTCTGCCCCCGCTCCGCCGGTTTTACACCCCTCGTACACGATGATCACCCGGTTGGTCTTGCGAACCGACTGACAGATGGTCTCAATATCAAGCGGCAAAAGCGTCCTGGGGTCCACAACCTCAGCCTCAATGCCTTCCTTTGCCAGGATTTCTGCCGCCTCCAGGGCCACAAGGAGCATCCGGGAGTAGGCAACGATGGTGACATCCTTCCCTTCTCTCTTCACATCAGCAACCCCAATGGGGATGATGTACTCCTCCTCTGGCACCGGACCCTTGGTGTTGTAGAGCATTTTGTGTTCGATGAAGAGGATGGGATTGTCTTCCCGGATTGCCGCCTTCAAAAGCCCCTTGGCGTCAAAGGGTGTCCCGGGCATGACGACCTTGAGCCCCGGGACGTGGATGAACCAGGCTTCGAGGCTTTGGGCATGCTGGGCACCAGAGGAACGACCACATCCCCCTTCCGTGCGGATAACCATGGGAACCCTGGCCTTCCCCCCAAACATGTAGCGAATTTTGGCTCCCTGGTTCACCAGCTGGTCCATGCAGAGCGTCATGAAGTCAATGTACATGATTTCGCCCACAGGACGCAGCCCGGTCATGGCCGCACCGACACAGCACCCCACAATGGCCGCCTCAGAGATAGGGGTGTTGCGAACCCGTTCTCCTCCAAACTCCTGCCACAGGCCCCGGGTGACTCCATAGGCCCCACCGTAAAGGCCAATGTCTTCCCCAATGAGCACGACATTTTCGTCCCGGCGCATCTCCTCCCGCAGGGCTTCGTTTAACGCATCCCGGTAGGTGATGATGCGCATCGTCCCGGGATCGTACTCCTTGATGCTCCGGACGACCTTTGTCCCCTTCTTCCGTTCAAGCTCGGCAAAATCCTCCTCAACGTAGACGTCCTTTGTGATCTCTTCAAGGGGAGGATAGGGACTCTGTTCAGCAAAGGCTATGGCCTCTTCAATCTCCCGTTCTACCTCGTCTTCAATCGTCTTGAGCTCCTCTTCCTCAGCCACACCCTGCTCTAAGAGCCATTTCCGGTAGCGTTTGATGGGGTCTTTCGCCTTCCATTCCTGCTCCTCCTCCCGCGTCCGGTACGCCCGGGGGTCGTTTTTTGAGTGCCCCAGGTACCGGTAGGTCTTACACTCAATGAGCGTTGGTCCCTCACCCCGGCGGGCCCGTTCAGCGGCCTGCTCCACTGCTTCCTTCACCGCGAGAACATCCATCCCATCCACCACTACTCCAGGCATCCCATAGGCCTGGGCTCTTTCGGCAATGTCCTGGATGGGGAAGGCCTCTCGCACCGGCATGGACATGGCGTAGAGGTTGTTCTCGCAGACGAAGACCACCGGGAGTTTCCACACGGCGGCAAGGTTCAGCGCTTCATGGAATGCCCCGGTGTTGGCCGCTCCATCGCCAAAAAAGCATACCGTGACCTTTCCAGTGTTCTTGTACTTTGCCGTAAGCCCTGATCCCACCGCAATGGGAATACCTCCGCCCACAATACCGTTGGCGCCAAGATTCCCGGCCGTAAGGTCGGCAATGTGGAGCGATCCGCCCTTTCCCTTGCAGTACCCGTCGATTTTCCCGTAGAGCTCGGCCATCATCCGGTCAAGGCGTGCTCCCTTGGCGATGCAGTGGCCGTGACCTCGATGGGTTGAGGTGATGTAGTCATCAGGGCGAATAGCGTAACATGCCCCCACTGCCACCGCTTCTTCTCCGATGTAAAGGTGGGTCGTCCCCCGGATTTTATCCTGGCTGAAGAGGTCGCTTACCGTCTCCTCAAAGCGGCGAATACGCAGCATATCCCGGTACATGCCAAGAAGCCTCTCTTTGGTCTCTTTCTGCGCTGTTGAAACCTTCTCCTGAATCTCCATCCCACTCACCTCCTGCTCCTTTCTTCCTGAAATCGCCTGTACCAGCGCTCAATCGCTTTTCCCAGCTCACTCTCAGGATCCACCCCACAAACTCTCTCGAGCACCCCCCGCACTCCCTCCTCAGCGATCATCCTCTGCAGGGCTTTTGCCTCCTCATCTTTGGGGTAATCGTAAAGTAACGCCGCCGCACACCCACAGGCCACATGTTCAGGGAAAACACCCTGGGCAAGGCAGAAGAGCGCCCCTCCGATGAGACGGTCTTTTGGAGAGAGCTTCCGCAAGGGGTCCCTTCCCACCCGGACCACGGTGTCCATCATGGCGGGGTTGGCAAAGCGCGCCCTGAGGTCCCGAAGGTATTCTCTGTGTTCATCCCTGTTCCAGAAGGGGTACTTCCGGAAAAACGCCCGGGTAACCTCATCCCAGGCACCGGAAAATACGCGCTCGATGTCCATATCTTCAAGGGCCTCGTGGACATAGGAGTACCCTCTGAGGTACCCGAGGTACGCCAAAACGGCATGGCCCAGGTTGTGGAAAAAGAGCTTTCGTTCCTCTTCGGCCTCAAAGTGTTCCGTCCCCTCAAAGCCAAAAAGCGGTGGAAGAACCCCCCGAACCGCCCGGGCATCAAAGGAAGCCGGGCGTAGGATTCTGCCACCACTCCCAGGGGATCGGTCACACCGAAACGCTCATCGAGCACCGGAACCATTCGGGCGATGACCGTTCCCACAAAGCCCACCCTTTCTTTGAGAAACTCCATTCCTTCGGGAGAGAGGTACTGCTGCACCTTTTCCCGGAAAATGGCGGGGGCGTCCTTCAGATTCTCACAGAGGAAGACATTGAGGGGTTCAGGGTTGCGCATTCGGCGTTCCTCAATCCCCCGGGCAAGAAGCGGAGCCACCTGTGGGAGATTCTTCGCTCCTACGGCCGTGAGGACCAAAGCGGCAAAGGCGATTTTTTCAGCTACCGCCGCTTCTTCTTTCACCGAGAGAACCTCAATTCGGTCGATCACAACGTCCCGAAAGGTTCCGTCTTTCTCAATGAGCCGGAGGGGGTAACAACCCCGTTCCCGGAGTTTTGCCACAAGATCCTCGTTAGCCTCCACAAAGACAGTCCAGAGCCCCGACTCCTGAAGGAGATGCCCAATGAACCCCCGACCAATGTTTCCCGCTCCAAACTGCACACCAAAAAGTTTCATCCCATCCTCGCCTCGTGTTCTTCGATGAATCGCCGCACCGCCACGAAATCCCCCACACCCTCGGTCGCCCCCATGGCAGTTACGCACATGGCCCCACAGGCATTGGCAAACCGTCCCACCTCATAGAGGTCCCACCCCCGCAGGTACCCATAGAGGAATCCCGCGGCGAAAGCGTCCCCTGCTCCTGTCCCATCAACAGCCTGCACCGAAAAGGGCGGAACGAGGATCTTCTCCTTCTCAGTCATGATGAAGCTCCCTTCTGCTCCCATCTTGATGGCCACCACCCGAATGCCAAAGCTCAGGAAAAAGGAAGCCATATCCGCAAGACCGTCCTTCCCGGAGATTCGGGAGGCCTCGTCCCGGTTTGCAATGAAAATGTCAACAA
Organism: Candidatus Caldatribacterium saccharofermentans OP9-77CS; assembly: GCA_000347575.1. Taxonomy (GTDB): domain Bacteria; phylum Atribacterota; class Atribacteria; order Atribacterales; family Caldatribacteriaceae; genus Caldatribacterium; species Caldatribacterium saccharofermentans. The sequence continues at coordinate 14,423 of APCU01000031.1, forward strand.
AAGGCAGCACCGGAGCAATGGTGTCCAGCCACTTCCCCGTATCATCCCAGGCCGTATCAAGAGAGGTCACAACCCCAAACGCCCTTGCCCGGGCGAAAACCTTTGCCGTTTCCTCCCCATCGAATCCCGGCATGAGGAAACTCCCCGCCACGTGGACCGCTTTCGCTCCTCTAAGGAACTCGTCCTTCACGTCCTCAGCCCGAAGAGCCTGGTTGGCCCCAGGGTAATGGAGGAAGGTCCGCTCCCCATGCTCATCAAGGAGGACCATAGTGGCTGAAGTGTGGTACCGGGGGTCCTTTGTAATACCCCTTGTGTCCACCCCATGGCGCTTCAGGGAGTTGATCACCACCTCTCCCAGGTCGTCGTCCCCCACTTTCCCCACCACGAGCACCTCCTCCCCGAGTTTACGGAGGTCCACTGCGGTGTTGTGGGCGCATCCCCCAACATGGAGCTCCATCTCAGGCACAAGGAGGAGTTTGCCTTTCTCCGGAAACCGGTTGATAGGCCGCCCCATGAGGTCAGCTACGAGAATCCCCACGCAGGTCACAAAGGACACAGCTATCCCTCCCTCTCTGCAAGCTCCATGATGCCTTTTGCCGTTTCTTCATCGGTGATGAGGATTTTGATGTACTTCCCCCTGAGCGCTCCAAGAATCGCCTCAACCTTCTCCTTCCCCCCGGCGATGCCGATGACGTTCTTCATTTTCCGGAGGTCCTCAAGGGGGAGAGCCACCGTTCGCCGGTGCAGGGGTGTATCGATGAGGTTTCCCTGCCGGTCGTAGAACTGACCGAGGATATCGCCGACCGCACCTTTCTGACGGAGGAGTTCGAGCTCGTGGTAGTCAATGAACCCTGTAAGGGCATAGATGGAGTGACGGGCATCAACCGTTCCAATCCCCACAAGCGACCAGCGGGTCTGCCGGGCAAGCTCCAGGGTTTTCTGGTTGATCCGCTCACTGAGGTAGAAATTCCGGATTTCCTCGCTCTCCACCACCGCTGGGGCATAGAGGTAGTAGCACTCTCCTTCAAAAATCGAGGCCAGCTTCTCTCCAATGGTGTATGGATTCAGCGAGGCAGAGGCAGTCAACCCCCCAACCAGGGTTACGAACTTGAGGTTCCGCACCCGGGCCCCCTGAACGGAGGAGGCCACGTGTTTTAGAGTCCTCCCCCAGGCAATCCCCACAAGGTCCCCATCCTGGAGCACCCGTTCAAGATACCAGGCACCAGCCCGACCAAGGCTTACGAAAAGGTCTCCACCTTGAGGGGTGGGAATGACCACAACATCCTCAAGATGCGGGAAAAGGCGGCGGAGTTCTCCCTCGATAGCAAGACAGTTCACATAGGGTGAAGCGATGGAAATGCGGACGATACCACACTTTTTGGCCCGATCGAGAAGGCGGGCCACCTTGGGCTGGGAAATCCCGAGTTTTTTCGCAATCTCCCGCTGGGTGACCCCTTCCATGAAGTGCAACCAGGCCACCCGGGTGAGCAACTCCACCTCGTTGGTGCTCATGAATGGATATTCCTCAAAAGAATAATATTTCGAGAATATTCTGGCACATCCTGGAGAAATCGTCAATAATCTGACGATGGAAGAATCAAAATTCTCAGGACTTCACTTCCCGGAGGCCACAGCAAGCACCATCACGCTTCGACATCCAGCATCTTTCAAAGTCTGCGCAAGGCTTTCTGCGGTTGCGCGGGAGGTGAGAACATCGTCGATCACGAGGATTCGCTTCCCCAAGATGTCCTCTTTTCGCCTTACCCGGAATGCCCCCCGGACGTTCTGACGTCGTTCCTTTGCCTTAAGACCCACCTGGGGGAGCGTGGGCTTCACCCGCAGGACGCTCCGTGCAAGAACAGGAAGTCGGAATGCCCTCCCCACCTCCTGGGCAAGAAGGAGGGACTGGTTGAACCCCCGGGCTTTTTCTCTTGAAGGGTGCAGAGGCACGGGGAGAACACCATCGACATCCAGAAGAAAGGGGAACTCTTCGCAGTACCGGACAAGGAGGAGACCGAAAAACCCTGCCAGAGACACCACCCCTCCGTACTTGAAGGCGTGGAGAGCTTCCCGAACGGGTGACGTGTACGCGCTCACCGCCCGGGCGAACTCAAAGTGGTACCGGAAACGGCGGCACACGTGACAGAGGAGAATCCCAGGATGCGGCACAGTTCTCCCGCAGCGAAAGCACACCCCTTCCCGGAGGTAAGCGACCGAACTCTGGCAGCGCTCACAGAGGGGGAAACGGGAGGGAAGAGCAACGTATGTCCCGCAGACCACACAGTGCTGAGGGAGGAAAAAGTGGAGGAGACTATCCATCATTTACCGGCAAAGACCAGGAAAGGGAGTACGGAGTGAACTGCAGGTAGGCTTCCACGGTGAACATCCCTGGCTTTTGCGGGATGAGCGTAAACGACGCCTCTCCCTGGGCGTCGGTGACGACGCTTTGCTGTTTCACAGGATTTCCCTCTTCCCTGAGGTACACGTTCACGGTTTTCTCAGGACACGGGTTGCCATAGGTATCCCGTACCTGCACTCTGAAGGTCAAAGGTTCCCCAACTCTCCCTGAGGGAGGGAGCACAGAGAGGTCCTCGAAAAACCGGGGTGCTGCGGCAAGAACCGTGACCGAAAAGGCGAGAGAGGGGACCTCCCAGAAAGGAAGACGAGCTTCAAGCGTGTAGTCCCCCACTTTTCGAGGCATGGCAATCTCACCCACGCACTTCCCGGAGGAATTCGTTCGCTCGTTCACCCCAAGGTCAGAAGAAGGAACAGGGGAAACGCCTTCTGCAGTCTTCCATACCCACTCGACCTTTGTTCCCTGAACCGGTTTCCCCTCTGCCGTTACTACCTGTACCTCAAAAGGCACCGGGTACCCTGCCATGAAACGCAGCACTGTACCCGGTTGAATAGCCCAGAAAAACGAGGGATGACCAGAAATGACAAAAAGCTCGTGTTCCATGAAGACACCCTCAGCAGCAATGCGCAGCACGTGCCTTCCGGTCCCGGATATCCCTTTAAGGGCAAGTGTCCACCTCCCTGAGTCATCAGAAAGGGTTTCAGCAATCACTGAAGAGGCAGACGAGCAAATCTCTCCCCACACCCTCCTCCCAGAGCAGGGATCTCCCTCGGCATCCCTCAGCGTACCCTGGAGAACCAGTGTTTCTTCCTGGACAACTTCCTCCGGAAACGGAACGAGAAGCTCCAGGGCAGCCACGGGAAGGACGTACACCTCTACAGGAAGCTCAAGGGTCTTATTCCCGAGGGTGAAGTACACAGAGATCTCCCCCTCCTCAGGAAAAGCAACGGATACCGTGCCCTCTCCTGGAGAGAGCACTTCCTCCTTTCCACCACATACCACTCTTGCCTCTTCAAGGGGAATCCCCCGAAAAGTGCAGCGTACTCTGAAATCTGCTGTTTCTCCCTTTTTCACTCGGGAGGGCCCAACGACTTCAAGGCTCAGATCCCGTTCTGCGGCAAAGATTTCTTCTTTCCTGTTTCCTGCCCGGTCACGCCAGACCACCCGTTTCTCCCCTTCCCAGGGAACCAGAACTTCCCAGGTGTTTTTGTTCCCCTTTACGCCCTCGATGGTTACCTCTTCATCAGCCGTCCCAAAGACCCACACCCCCTCAGGCGTCCAAAGAGCCCGGGACAGAAAAATCACCGGAGGGGTCCGGTCACAGAGGATATTGCTTCGGAATACTTCCTTCCCCTCAAGCACAACGCAAAGGACGTTTTCCCCCTCCTCAAGGGGAAGCTCAAGCGCGACCTCCCTCTCCCTGTGATATCGATCCCTCATCAAGATTTCCCCGTTCATCACAACCAGGAAGGATCCCCGCACAGTAAAGCGAAAAGGAACACAGGAATCGGCAACACAGGAAGGCGGGACAAAGAGAACCCGAAAAGAGGGCAAAGCCTCTGCGGTACTCTGTGGCGTCGCAGGATCTCCCGGCATCAGCACGGGGAAGCTCGCGAGTTTCTTTATCCCCCGACCGATGACCTCAACCACCTCAGTACAGGGAAAATCCGGAGCCCGATACCAGCCGTCTTGCGTGATGGTTCCGTACCAGGCGCTCCAGAAAAGTGGAAAGGGACAGCTCCCCTGGCAGGCAACCTGGAAGTGGAACTCCTCCCCGCAGAAAAGATGCAACGGCACATTGATAATGGTAAAATCCCAACCCGAATTACAGGATACCGTAAAAAGGACTATCCCGAGAACGAGAACGATACCTGGAACGTTCCGCATAGACTGCAAAAACACCAGTACGGGGACTTTCCTGAATTCTACAGGGGAGAAGAAGTGTCTGTCAACGACTCGAGTCCAGAAAACACCTAAGGAG
>APCU01000032.1 GCA_000347575.1 Candidatus Caldatribacterium saccharofermentans OP9-77CS
ACTACCTCAACCCCTGGCCGGAAACGGGTAAGGGCCTGGCGAAAGGCTCCCACGCGAATGGTTGCCCGGGTGGCCAGAACACCTATCGCTCCCTCCTGAACCACCGCCAGGGCTTCCCGGCACGCCGGTTCAACAATGCCAAGTATCGGGAGGGTATACCTTTCCCGAAGCTCCGGAAGGAGAAGGGAACTCACCGTGCCACAGGCCACAACAAGAAGTCCTACTTTTATCCCGTGAACGAGAAAATCCACAACGGGCTGCACAATTGGCGCAAGCTCCTCCTTTCGCTTCTCCCCATAGGGGAAATGCAGGGGGTCGGCAAAGTAGACGATGGGACAGAAAGGGAAGAGCTTTCGCACCTCGAGGACCACACTGAACCCACCAATGCCGGAATCCATGATGCCAATGGGCGCGGATTTCAAGCCTGTCCTCTCCTCTGACGAAAATCGTATGAGGCCTTTAAAAATCCCAGAAAGAGCGGATGGGGACGATTGGGACGGGACTTGAACTCGGGATGGAACTGCACACCCACAAAAAAAGGGTGCTCCCGGAGCTCCACAATCTCAACAACCTGGTACTCCGGATTGAACCCCGCCATCACCATGCCCCTTTTCTCAAGCTGGTCCACAAAGTACTCATTGAGCTCGTACCGGTGACGGTGCCGCTCCCATATTTCCTCCTGGCCGTAGAGGGCGAAACTCTGCGAGGACCGCTCAAGAAGACAGCGGTAATTCCCAAGGCGCATCGTACCGCCCTTATTTCGCATTCCCCGCTGAGAGGGAAGGAGGTCAATGACTGGATGGGTCGTATCGGGGTTGAACTCAGTGGAATGTGCATCGGAAAATCCAAGAACATTCCGGGCAAATTCAATCACCGCCACCTGCATCCCAAGGCATATCCCCAAAAAGGGAACACCCCGTTCACGGGCATACCGTACTGCCTCGATTTTCCCCTCAATCCCCCGGTGTCCGAATCCTCCAGGAACAAGGACACCATCAACTCCGGAGAGGACATCAGCAACGTTCGTCTCTTTCAGCATACCCGCCTCAATCGGGCGGATGACCACCTGAACTCCCAGGGAAGCAGCACTGTGCTTGAGGGCTTCGCAGATACTGAGGTAAGCATCCTTGGATTCCACGTATTTCCCCACAAGACCAATCACAACGCTGTCTTTCGCCCCCTTCATTCGCCGCACCATATCCGACCAGCCGGCCAGGTCTGCCTCATGAGCGCTCAGCCCGAGCTTGGCTGTAACAAGGTCTCCAACGCCACGCTCTTCAAGAACCAGGGGAACCTCGTAAATCGACGGAACGTCCATAAGGGGAACAATAGCTTCCTTTTCGATGTCACAGAAAAGGGCGATTTTCGAAATTACCTCGGCAGTGATGGGTCGAGAGGACCTGCACACGATGACATCAGGTTGAATGCCAATGCTCCGGAGTTCCTTCACGCTGTGTTGAGTGGGTTTGGACTTTAACTCTCCTGCCGCCTCAATGTACGGGACAAGAGTGACGTGGACATAGAGGCAATTGTCCTTACCGATGTCGTTTTTAATCTGCCGGATGGCCTCAAGGAAAGGCAACCCCTCGATATCCCCCACCGTTCCTCCAATCTCCACAATCGAGACCTCCGCTCCGCTTGCTTCCCGGAGACGGAAAATCTCTTCTTTAATCTGATTGGTAATATGGGGAATCACCTGGACGGTGGCCCCCAGGAAATCTCCCCGCCGTTCCTTGTCGATAACTGAGCTATAGATTTTCCCTGTGGTGACGTTACTTGATTTTGAGAGTTCCTCATCGATAAACCTCTCGTAGTGTCCAAGGTCAAGGTCTGTCTCTCCCCCATCGTACGTGACAAAAACCTCTCCGTGCTGATACGGATTCATGGTACCGGCATCCACATTGAGGTAGGGGTCGAATTTCTGCATCGTGACTTTCACCCCGCGGCTCTTGAGGATTCTCCCCAAAGAGGCCGCAGTGATGCCTTTTCCCAGGGAGGAGACAACCCCACCCGTCACAAAAATATACTTCCCAGCCTTTTTCCCCATGGTCTCAACCTCGCTCACATGCTCTCCGGAACCGAGATCCCAAGGAGCTCCAGGGCATTTCGCAGCACAATCTGGGTGAGTCGACACAGAGTCAGGCGAAAGGCCGTACGTGGAGTGTTTTCCTCGTCGAGGATTCGATGGAGATTGTAGAAGGCGTGAAAAGTCCCCGCAAGGTCGTGGAGGTAGTTGCAGAGAAGGTACGGCTGCCGGAGAAGGGCGCTCTGTTTCACGACCTCCGGGAAGTACACGATGGCCCTGGCAATGTCCCGCTCTTCCTCGTTCTCAAAGCCAGGACAGAGCGCCTCTGCAGAAGGTGCCCACTCCACACCTCGCTTTCTGGCTTCCCGGAAAACCGAAACAATCCGGGCATGGGCATACTGCACGTAGTACACCGGATTGTCCATGGATTGGCGCTTTGCCTCCTCTACATCGAACTCAAGGTGCGCTTCAGGATCCCGCATGAGGAAGTAATACCGGGCCACATCTACCCCCACTTCGTCAATCAGGCTTCGCAGAGGCACAAATTCCCCCTGTCGTGTGGACATCCGTTCCGGCTGTCCTCCGCGAAGGAGTGTTACAAACTGGACAATAAAGACCTCGAGGAAGTCCTCAGGAAGCCCCAGAGCCCGCATGGCAGCGTACATCCTCGGGATGTACCCGTGGTGGTCAGCTCCCCAGATGTCGATGACCCGCTCAAACCCCCGCTTCCATTTGTTCCAGTGGTAAGCAATGTCAGAAGCAAAGTACGTTGGCGCTCCGTTTTCCCGTACCAGTACCCGGTCCTTGTCGTCCCCCCAGAGAGTCGTCCGAAGCCACAGAGCCCCATCCTTCTCGTACGTGTACCCCCTCTCCCGGAGGAGTGAGAGCACGTACTCCACCTCTCCATTCTCGTACAGTGAGCGCTCGCTGAACCACACATCAAAGGAAACCCGGAAATCGTCAAGATCCCTCCGGATGTTCTCAAGGATTTTCCCCACAGCATATTCCCGGAAAACCCTTGCCCTCTCCTCCTCCGGTAGGTGGAGGAGAGCTGCTCCGCGCTCTTTGAAGAGTTCCCGGGCAATGTCCACCAGNTATTCTCCCCGGTATCCCCCCTCAGGGATATCCGCCTCTTCTCCAAGGAGCTGGCGGAAACGGGCTTCAAGAGAAGCCCCAAGGAGCTCTATCTGTTTCCCTGCATCGTTGATGTAATACTCCTTCTCAACCTGAAAGCCTGCTTTTTTCAGGATCCTGGCTAAAGCATCGCCGAAGGCCGCACACTTCCCATGTCCCACATGGAGAGGCCCGGTGGGGTTGACGCTCACAAACTCCACTTGAATCCTCTTTCCCTTGCCAAGGTCAATCTCTCCAAAACGTTCGTCCTCCTCCAGGACTCTGGCGAGGAGCTTCAGAAGAAAACCATCCTCAAGGATGAAGTTGATGAAGCCCCCTCCAGCCACTTCAACCCGGGCCATACCCGAAAGCAGCTCCTGAAGAACTCCCCGGAGGTCCTGCGCCACCTCTCTTGGCGGACGCTTCGCAATACGGGCCAAAAGAAAAGCAACATTGGTGGCAAAGTCCCCGTGTTTCTTTTCCCGCGTTGGCTCAACCACAAACTCGACATGTTCCCAAGAAGAGTCGAAAGACCGAAGGGCTTCACAGACCTTTTCTCTGAGCGATTCAAGAATGAGGTAACTCATCGTCGCTCTCCCCAGTTCTACGAGTCCTCCTGGAATCCTGGGTCATTATATATTTTTTTCTCCCTCGCTTCAACCAAAAAGAAAGGGAGCTCCTGCTCTCCCTGAGGAAGAGCTCCCTCGAAGTGCTGACAAAGCTCGGTCTTGTCCTTCCTCCACACTCATGGTAAGCTCATGGGAGAAGTGCCACCAAAGGACAGCAGGAGGAGACCATGGAGTACTTCCTTGGGATTGATCTTGGAACTCAGAGTGTCAAGGTCGTCTGTTACGACGAGGAGGGGAATTTTGTCGCCTTAGCGAGTCGGGAATACTCCATTCTGACCCCAACCCCGGGGTATGCAGAGCAACATCCGGAGACCTGGTGGGAAAAAACCAGAGAAGCCATACAGGAGGTTCTTGCCACCCTCCCGGAGCCTACAATCCGGGCCCTGAGTTTTTCCGGACAGATGCACGGAACAGTGATGCTTGATGAAAGTCTCGTCCCCCTGTACCCAGCCATCATCTGGGCCGACCAGAGAAGTCACCAGGAAGCCCGGGAAATCCGAGAAAAAGTCGGTGAATACCTAAAACTTGCGGGAAGCGATGTTGCCACAGGCTTTATGGCGGCAACGCTTCTTTGGGTTCGAAGAAACCTCCCGGATGTCTACCGCCGGGTCCGCTTCGTTCTTCTTCCCAAAGACTTCTTGAAGGTGAAACTGGGGCTCCCTCCCACAACGGATGTTGCCGACGCCTCCTCAACGCTCCTTTTCAACATTCGCCTGCGGAACTGGTCGGAAGAAATCCTCGCCGCTCTTGGCCTTGACCGGGCGATTTTCCCTCCTGTCCATGAGTCCACCCAGGTCATAGGACAGGTGGCAAGAAACGTCCGGGAAGAATTGGGAATGAAAGGGCCTTGCCTTGTGGTGGCAGGAGCAGGAGACCAGCACTGTGCCGCTTTAGGGAACGGCGTCACCGATGAGGGAGAACTCCTCGTCACCATCGGCACCGGAGGACAGGTTTTCACCCCGATCACGCAGCCCCTTGTGGATGCGAAGCTTCGCATCCACACCTTCTGCCACGCCATCCCGGGATTCTGGCACCTCCTTGGGGCCACGCTCTGCGCAGGGCTTTCCCTGAGCTGGTTCAAGAAGTCCATCCTCGACTCAGGCACACACGTTTTCGACTTCCGCAACCTCGACCAGGAAGCGCAAAAGGTCGACGCCGGATGCAACGGATTGCTCTTCTTTCCTTACCTCATTGGAGAGCGCACCCCGTACATGGACCCTCATGCCCGGGGTGCTTTCGTGAATCTCCACCTTACCCACCAGCGAGGGCATTTCGTCCGGGCCATCATGGAAGGAGTGGGTTTCGGCCTCAGGAACGCCGTTGAGGTGTTCCGTGAGCTCGGAGTCGACTTCCAGCGAACGGTCTTTTCAGGAGGCGGGGCAAGGAGCAACCTCTGGCGGCGAATCGTTGCCTCGATCCTCGACATGCCCCTTTTCACCACCCAGGTCAGGGAAGAGGCCGCCACTGGGGCGTGTATCCTCGCGATGGTCGGCAGCGGACGCTTCGGAAGCGTCGATGAGGCCACACGAGTCCTCGTCCAGTATACCCACCCTACGCTCCCTGATCCAGCGTGGGTGGAGGTATACCACAGGCTGTACCAGAAATTCCAGAAGGGATACACTGCCCTCCGCGAACTCTCCCCGGGAACCTAACCCTTTTTCCGGAACTCGTGGGAGATTTGCTCAATCCGGGCAAACCGCTCCGCGTCGATGTCGATGTGGAAGACCTGAGCAATGACCTGGGTCCACCCGTGGATGAAGTATATCCACCCGTCTTCCACGTGGAGATGTCGCTCTTTTGCCTGCGCCAGGGCCTGGTGCATGAACTTGAGATCCCCCCGGTAGTTCAGCTCCCAAACGAGGCTGTGCATGGGGAAAACGCACGCATCGGTGAGAGGAGAGCCAGGACGGTCCTTGCCAAGTCCTGTGGCATTCACGATGAGAGAGTACGGCTTGACCCGCGCCAAAACTGCATCGTTCACCTCAGACGTGGGGGCATGGATGTACTCTGCATCGACACTGGGGTTGATTTTGGGCATGAGTTCTTTCATCGCTTCAAGGCGAGGGGTACTGCGGTTCGTTACGTAGAGCTTCGTGGGCATGTTGTCCTTCTTTTTGGGATCAAAAAGATACGCAGCAATCGCCCGGGCACTGCCCCCTGCCCCCATGATGAAGACTTCCCCACCGTGCTCTTTCCAGAAATTGGGCGGGATGAACGCCTCCATGGCCAGGCCGCTTGAGATGGGATCCTTGGCATGTCCCTCAAGGCGCCCGTTGTTCTTCGAGATTGAAGAGAGCTCTCCAAAAAGCTGGGCATAGGGGTCAAGGTAATCGAAAAGGTCTCTGGCTGCCTCATAGAGGTCAATCTTGTGGGTTGTGACAAGCGCTCCAAGAGAGAGCGGGTCCTCTTTGATGAAGGACACCACCTCCCGGTAGACCTCCCGGGGCGCATGGATCTCGATGTCTATCCCTTTGAGGACTGCATCCTTGAGTCCCAGCTCTTGAGCCCAGAGCGGGAAAAGCTTCATGATCGAGGACTGGGATGTGGTAACCCCGATGAAGTACATCGTGGGTTGCGTTGCCTTTTCAGGAAGCCGAAAGCCCATGCCTCATCCTCCTCACCTTTTAGGTTTCCATTTCGGGTTCTCCCGCACGACAACCTGCCCATCCTCTTCAAGGACGACCTTCGGAAAGCCCGTCTCCTCGATCGTGGCGTAATCATGCCCTGCGTCAGCCGGGAAAATGCAGTAGAAGATGAGGGGTTCTCTCCCCACGTTAACGGAACGATGCGACCAGAAAGGCGGAATGTACGAGGCCGTCCCGGGATACATGGGAAGGACCTCACACTCTCCTTCCGGTGACGCCATGATGAGTCGACCTTCGCCGCGGAGGCAAAAGTAAATCTCGGCGGTGTCGAGTTTCTCGTGGAGGTGTCCCTTGGTCAGGAAGAACTCCTGTCCGACCTTCCCGGGGTAAATAATGGTCGTGCAATGGGCGAGGTGCCCGGGTTCCTCGGGAATCTCAGCGTAGATGACCTCGTAGACGAGAGGGTCTCCTTCCCGAAGCATGGCTTCTGCCGCCTCCTGGTTCTGGAAGATGTACCTCACATCGCTGAGACGGCGCACAACCCTTTTCCCTGGCTTCAACTCTCCAGTGGTGAAGTCCACAAAAACGTTGAATGGTTTCATAGCGGATCTCCTCGCTTTCTCACGGAATAAGGACAACCTTTAAGGCATCCTTCCCCTCCATGAGCCGCAAGCCCTCTTCAATGGCCTCAAGGGGGAGCGTGTGGCTCACAAGGTAGGAGAGGTCAAGCTGCCGCACAAGAAGGTCCAAAGCGGCACGGACGTGGAAATTGTTCGAGCGAGTGGTTCCAGTCACAAGGAGCTCCTTGTAGTGGATGAGGTTTGTGGCAAGGGGAACTTCAGGAGTACCAGGCGGAAGACCTCCAAAGAAGTTGATTCGCCCGAAAACTCCGGCCACTTCCAGGGCCTCTCTCTGGGCATCGGGTGCCGGAGCAGCCACAATGACCACATCCACATCGCGGAGGACGTCCTTGACTTTCCTCTCGCCCACGACAATCGTTCGGGCTCCCCTTGCAGCAGCTCTCTCAAGGCGGGAAGGGCTGATATCGGCCATCCATATCTCCCGGGCTCCAGAAAGGCGGGCAAGCTCAAGGAACATGAGACCGATGGGTCCTGCACCGTAGATGAGGACCGTGTCGCGGAAACTCACCGAAAGGGGCAAAAATCCGTGAACCACACAGGCAAGGGCTTCCGCAAAGGAAAACATCACCGGATCCGCTTCAGGTGGCAGAGGAAAGACGTTGCCCTGGCGCACCGCCTCTTCCGGAACCCGCATGTACTCGGCAAACCCACCGTCTTCGGTAATCCCCAGGGCTTTCCCGGAGGGACAGTGGTGCTGTGCTCCGGCAACGCAAAAACGGCACTTTCCACAGCCGTAGTTCGGTGCCACAAGAACGAGCATGCCCTCTGCGAGATCCGTAACTCCCTCCCCAACCTCCACGATTTCCCCCACGACCTCGTGCCCCAAAATGCGCTGCACTCCCTGTGGAATGGACCCGTGGCCTCTTCGGGCAATCCGGAGATCCGTTCCACAGAGGCTCGCTGCGCGCACCCGCAAAAGCACCTCACCCCGGCCAATCTGGGGAACGGGGACATCCACGATACGTATACCTTGGGGGTAGGAAAACACCGCCGCTTTCATGGCTTTCTCCTTTCCTCANCGAATGAGTGACCTGAAACGCGTCATGACCTCGTTCATCTTCTCCATGGTCTCAAGGTAGAACGGTAAGAACTCCTGGTACTGCCTGTGGAGGTTCTCGTCAGGCTCAAAAACGGAAACCTTTGCCACAGAGGAGAACGCCTTCTCCTCGAGATTGGTAAACACACCTACACCAAATCCCGCAACCATCGCCGAGCCCCAGATGGAGAATTCCTCCCGATTGAGTGTCACATAGGGTATGCCGAGGATGCTTGCCTTGAGGCGGTTCCAGAATGCCGACTTTGCTCCGCCACCGATGACCCGAACCTCGGAGAAGTGGATTTCCGGCATGAGCTCCCGAAGAACCTTGAGGTAAAAGGCATACTCAAAGGCAATACCCTCAAGAATGGCAAGGAAGAGATGCTCCCGGGTGTGGTCCCAGCTAAATCCAGCAAAAACTCCCCGAAGGTACGGCTGTGTTGGGCAATTCCTCCCCCGAAGATGGGGAAGGAAGACAATGCCAGAAGGCGGCACGACACGCTTTTCCACCTCTTCGTTGATGCGGGCAAAGGCATCGGGGTTGTGCACAAGCTCCCGGAAGAGCTCATTCCGGGCCCACTCCACATCCATGCCGCCCCCGTTGATGTAGGCCATGGGGTAATAGTATCCCTCAAGAACAGAACGGGGGAAAAGGAGGGTTTTGTGCTGCACATCGGGCACAAACCGGTCCACAAAAACGGCAAAACACGAGGCCGTNCCGGCGATATCAAAGGCAATCCCGGGCTTCACCACCCCTGCCCCCAGGGTGTTCGCCGCCTGGTCCCCGCACCCGGCAACGATGGGAATACCCGAGGGAAGGCCCATGGCCTCTGCCCACTCTGCCCGGAGCGTCCCCACAATTTCCCAGGGAGCAAGAATACGGGGCATTTTCTCCTTTTCGATATCGAAAAGCCCGAGAATCTCCTCATCCCACGTTTTCCTCTCGAGGTCGGCAAAGCAGGAGAAATGAATATAGGTGTAATCGATGTACGTTTCATCCCCCTGGAGTCCCGCGAGCTTCTGTGCCACCCAGCAGGCCGGAACGGTGAACTTGGCAATGCGCTGGTAAACTTCAGGGTGCTCGTGTTTCCACCAGAGGATTTTCGGTCCGTGATTGATGCTTGGACCCATGCCGGATCTCGTGATGATGAGATCCTCAGCTTTCTTCATCTCCTCGGCATATGGGGCCGAACGCACGTCAAGCCAGGAGTCGTAAGGGGTCGCCGCTTCCCCCCTTGCATCCACCCCCATAATACCTGCCATCTGGCCATCGATGGCTATCGCAAGGATCTCTCTTGGGTTCACCCCGCTTTTTTCCACAACCTCCCGTACTGTGCGGACCACCGAGAGGAGCATTTCCTGGGGGTCCTGCGTGACGCTCCCATCCCGGCCATAGATAATGTTGGAACTCTCCCGGGCAATGGCCAGAGCGTTCCCCTCGGCATCAAAAAGCCCGGTTTTCGTGGCCGTCGTCCCAAGGTCACACCCAATGAGAAACGCCACCATCACCACTCCTTTATCGCCACTGGTTGCCCCAGGGCAAGGGATTCGTGTCCCGCCTCGACAACCCGCACCACCCGGAGCCCATCTTCAAGAGAAGGTGTGGGCGCAGTACCAGCAAGGACCGCGCGAATGAAGGCCTTGAGTTCCTCAAGGTACCCATCTTTGAAACGGAGTGCCCATCCCGCCTGGGTGTCCCGGATGGCTTTCTTCTCAGGCGTATAGAGGACGGGACCCCTTCCCTCCGTCTCCCCAACCCGAATCATGCCCTTTGTCCCCAGAATCTCCATCCGGGCGTCATAGGCATACCCCACAGGGCATCCTCCGTCAACCACCCCGAAGGGACCGTCAAGAAAGGCCATGGTGAGAAGGTAGTGGTCGTAGAAATCGGGGAACTGTGTTCTGGCCTCCGGGGACTTGAAGTTCTTCGCCTCCATGAAAACCCGCTCTGGTTTTTTCTGGACAAACCACAGAACGGCATCGATATCATGGGAGGAGACTTCAGCAAGCATCCCACCGCTTCTTGCCCGATCCCAGATCCAGGCCGGCGGAAGACCAGGACCTCTCCCTGTGGACTTCACAAGGACCAGGTCGCCAATGAGTCCCTCCTGAACCATCTCCCAGGCCCTCCGGATCTCCGGGTCGTACCGGCGCATGAAGCCAATCTGGAACTTCACCCCCGCCGCTTCCACTGCCCTCTTCATGGCCAGGGCCTCTTCGAGATTCTGCGCTAGAGGCTTCTCGCAGAAAATGTGTTTTTTCGCCCCTGCAGCCTTCTCAACGATATCCCGGTGGGTGAAGGTGAGAGAGGCAATGCACACCGCATCGAAGTTCTCCTTTTCAAGAGCTTCGTCAAAAGACGTGTACCAGCGAACCCCAAGTTCTCCGGCCGCTTCTTGAGCTTTCGCCGCATCCACGTCCACCACCGCTTTCAGCTCCCCTTCGGGGATGTAGTGGACGAGGTTGCGCCCGTGAACCATTCCCGCCCGTCCTGCACCGACAAGAACAAAGGTGACCTTCTCCATGCTCTTCCTCCACCTCTAATCTCTCGTAACTCTTCGCCGCCACTGGTCAAAGACCACAACCGCCACGATGAGGAGTCCGTTCACCACTCTCTGCCAGAAAGGCTCAACGTTAAGGAGATTGAGGCCATTTGAGAGAACTCCCATGAGGATAGCACCGATCAAGGTTCCGAAAACCGACCCCTTACCCCCAAAGAGATTCGTCCCTCCGATGACCACTGCAGCAATGGTCTGGAGTTCCAGGCCCTCAGCCATCAGGGCATTGGCCGAATTCATCCGGCCCACAAGCACAAGACCGGCAAGACCACAGTAGAGCCCTGAGACTCCATAGACAAGGATTTTGATCCGATCCACATTGATCCCTGCCGCACGGGCCGCCTCCCGGTTCCCACCCACCGCATAGAGCGAACGTCCAAAGGTGGTCCGGTTCAGGATAAACCAGGTAATGGCCACAACAAGAAGGGCAAACACCATGGGAACCGGAATGCCCTTGATGTCCCCGCTCCCCAGCCAGACAATGCTTTGCGGGAGATATCCCGCAAGCTTCGTCGCCGTGAAATGGGAGGGAACGGGAAGACCACCGGTGATAAGGAGCGCAATGCCCCGTATGGCGCCAAGCATACCAAGGGTGGCGATGAAGTCAGGAATTCTCCCCTTGGCAATGATGACACCGCTGGCCAGCCCCGCCAGGGTGGCAAAGAAAACTCCAAGGAGCGCACCACTTACAAAGGGCCACCCCCAGTAACTCATGGCCACTGCCGCAAGACAGCCTCCCAGGGCAAGTACTGAGCCAACGGAGAGGTCGATCCCAGCGGTGATGATGACCATCGTCTGTGCCGAAGCCGCAATGAGCACCACAGCCACCTGTCGGAAAATGTTCAGCCAGTTGCCCAGGGTGAAGAAGTGTGGCGAAAGGATGGCAAAAGCCGTACTCAGCACCACAAGCCCAACCAGTGACCCACCCTTCAGAAGAAGGCTCACCAGAGCTCGGGACAGGCTCTCTCCCTCCCGCCATGCAGGAATTGCTCTATTTTGAGGCAACGCAGGCACCTCCTTCAGGAAACTCCACTGGCCACAGCAAGGAGCACGGTTTTATCGATACCATCCGTGCGCTCAAAAATCCGCACAATTCTGCCACCTCGCATAACCGCAATCCGGTCTGCCACCTCGAGAGCCTCCACCGGTTCGGAAGTGATGTAGAGAATGGTCAGTCCCTGGCGGGCAAGGTCCCGCACCATGGCGCGGATTTCAAACTTGGCCCCTACGTCAATCCCCCGGGTGGGTTCGTCCATGATGAGGAGCTTTGGTTTTCGGGCCAGCCACCGGGCAAGGAGCACCTTCTGCTGGTTCCCTCCACTCAGGTACAGAACCTCCCGAAAAACATTTGGGGTTTTGATCCGGAGAGAGCGGACGAAGTCTTCCGCAAGACCCACCTCTTCCCGAAGGCGGAGAATACCCCTTCGGGAAACCCGGGAGAGAATGGCCAGGGTGATATTGGCGAAAACAGGGAGCTCATACACCAGAGCCCGCCGGCGGTCCTCAGGAAGGTACCCGATACCAAGGGCAATAGCCTCCTGAGGGCTCTTGGGTTGTACGACTTTGTCCTCAAGCGTCATTTTTCCTGCCGTTCGCTCAAGGCCGAAAAGCCCTCGTGCCAGGGTTGTCCGACCCGAACCGATAAGACCAAAGAGGACAAAAACCTCTCCCTTCCGGACTTTCAGATTCACATCTCTGACAAAACCCCCTGACGAGAAACCTTCGAGGGCAAGCATCACCGCTTCAGTGTGGTCTCCTCCATGACCTGTCTCAAGCACCTCCACTGACTTCCCCGTCAGGTACTCAAAGAGCATCCGCTCGTCAAGGCGACGAGCCTCTTCGGTGACGACCTTTCGACCATCTCGAAGGACCGTCACCCGATCGGCAATGCGCAGGGCCTCGTGCAGTTTATGAGAAATAAAAATAATGCCGATGCCGGTCTTTTTAATCTCGGCAACCAGCTCAAAAAGGCGGTTGACCTCGTCCTCGCTGAGGGCCGAGGTCGGCTCATCTAGAAGAAGAATTCGCAAATTCGGTCGGCTTACAGCTTTGAGAATCTCCACCGTTTGCTGCTCGGCAACACTCAAAGACCCAACAGGGGTGCGGGGATCCTCCCGGATACCGAAGCGCTCGAGGAGATGAGCGGTTTCGGAGAAAATCGTGTTCCAGTCGACTTGAACACCCCGCCTGGGCCATCTCCCCAAGAAGATGTTCTCGGCGATACTCAGGTCAGGAACAAGGGAAAGTTCCTGTTGCACCAGGACAACACCGGCATTCAGGGCATCCCGGGGGGAGAGAAAATGCACTGACTTTCCGTCAAGGAAAATCTCTCCGGCATCTCTGGGAATAATACCGCTTATGATTTTCATCAACGTGCTTTTCCCGGCGCCGTTTTCCCCCAAAAGGGCATGAACCTCCCCCGGAAGCACATCCATGCTCACCGTATCGAGTGCTTTCACCCCGGGGAAGGATTTGCTGACGTTGCGGACCTCAAGAATCGGCGTTTGCGGCATCACCATACCGTGTATCCCCCATCAACACTCAAAACCGCACCGGTGGCATAACCAAGAAGAGGAGAAGCGAGAAAGAGAATAGCCGCAGCAATCTCTTCGGGCTTGCCGAGCCTTTTGAGAGGCCGAGAATCCTCAAGACTTTTTCGCACTTTCTCCGGATCTCTTTCCTTCCTGAGCGCTTCCTCTACAAGAGGAGTGTACGTCGTTCCCGGACAGACGCAGTTCACTCGCACGCCATAGCTGGCAAAGTCCACCGCGCAACTCCTCGTGATGGAGATGACTGCAGCCTTGGTGAGGTTGTACACCATCTGGTTCGGGATGGCTACAAGGCCAGCCTCAGAAGCCACATTCACGATAACGCCGCTTCTTCTCTCCACCATTCGCCTCCCCACACTTTGGGTGCAGAGGATCACCCCTTTGACGTTCACGTCAACAAGCCTTGCAAAATCCTCCTCGGTGAAGACCAGAGCGTCGCCCTTGGCGTAGACCCCGGCGTTATTCACCAGGATGTCGATTTGGCCAAAGCGGTGCAGCACCTTTTCGACCATCTGGTCCACGCTGTCTTTTTGAGATACGTCCACCTCGACAAACTCGGCGACAAAGCCCTGCTTTTTGAGGTCCTCCTCCAGGGCTTTCCCCCTCTCCGGGTTCGCCTCAGCGATAACAACCTGAGCTCCTTCCTGGGCAAAAAGCCGAACCGTAGCCTCACCGATCCCTGCGCCGCCACCGGTAACGATGGCCACTTTCCCGCCGAATCCAAGGTCCAAGGGGTTTCACCTCCTGAGGAAAGGGCCCCCAAAGGGGGCCCGATCTCTTACTTTTCGAGGTATGCCTTCTTGATGGCTTCCCAGTCAATGGGCTCAAGATAGGGATTCGGGTAGAACATGTCGGCGTTACCCTGCCATTCAATCCGTGGACGGATATCCACAAACTGCGGTACCTGATCCTTCAGGCCCAGAGCAAGCATAACCGCGTATTTTGTTCCGTACCAGCCCCACTCAGGGAAGCCGTGCCAGGTCTCAGCAATGAGCCGTCCTTCGCGGATTCGCTCCACGGACTCAGGTGTTCCGTCGTTAGTGAAGACCTTGACTTCAGTTCTTCCTAAGCGCTCGCAGGTAAGCATGGCACCGAGACCCATTTCATTTGAAGCTGCCCAGATGAAATCCAGCGTCCCTTTTGGATTGGCCGAGAGGATGTCCTCGGTAACCTTAATGGCCTTTTCCCTGTTCCAGTCTGCAGGGAGAGTGGTGACGATTTTGATTCCCGGGAACTGGTCGATGACGGAGTGGAATCCCCGAAGCCGCGCGGTGGAGAAGAACCCTCCAGCAATGCCCTCGATGATGGCACCGGTAGCCTGGATTTTGTCCTTGAGGTTCTCGATGACCTCCGGGGTGTAGAGCTTCTGCCAGAACTCAAGGTCAAGGAAGGTTTCCGGTGCAACGTCCACTTTTTCTCCCTCACCCAGGACTCCCGGTCCGCCAAAGTAATCCACCACGGCGTAGGCGGAAATCGTTCCTGCCACCGTGTTGTCAAAACCAATATAGCAGTCAACATCTACACCTTCAATAGGTTCTAAGAGGTTGACCACAATGACCGGGATGCCGGCTTTCTTGGCCTCCTGGAGGGCCGGCTTCACAACCTCGACCTCAATTGGTGAAATGGCGATAACATTGACTTTACGCTGGATGAAATCCTCGATGATAGCTATCTGGTCTGCAAAGGCCGTGTGTGCAGCAGGAGCACGGGTGACAATCTCGACGTTGATACCGTGGTTTCGGGCATCCGCTGCGGCTTTCTCAAAGAAGTCGGTGGCCGTCTTGAACACTCCGGTAATGTCTGGCGGAGTCCAGCCGATGGTGATTTTGGGGATATCCTTACCCCACACTCCAAGGGCCAACCCAAGCACGAACACCAGCACGAATACAACGCCCAAGCTTCTCCGCATACCAAAACCCCCTTTGTGCGTTTATTTTTTGCCCCCAGAAGGGGCAAAATGCCGCTTCTCCAGTGCTTTCAAGAACGCCAGACCTTCTCTGAGGAGCACATCGCTTGAGGGAGCCATTTTCCGCCAGACACAGGTTCCGGCCCGCATGGAATCGGAGACCTCTGCAAAGGATTCCATCCCCACAACACCCTGGTAGTCCCCCTCGGCAAGAGCCCGAAAGATGCCTTCCCAGTCAACGGTCCCGGTCCCGGGGATCCCCCGGTGGCTCTCGCTCAGGTGGTAGTGGCAGAGGTACGGAATTGCCTTCTTCGTGGGAGTATAAAAATCGTTCTCCTCGATGTTCATGTGGTACGAATCAAGGTGAATCCTCATATTGGGCTCGTCGATCATCCTGAGGAGCTCAAGCGCCTGGTCACAGGTGTTGATGAGAAAGGTCTCATACCGGTTCACAGGTTCAATCCCCACAAGAAGCTGAGCATCCTGAGCCCACTGGGCCACCTTCTTCAGGGCTTCCGCAGCACGTTCCAGATATTCCCGACCGGGGATGGTCGCAATGCGCTTTCCCAAAGCTGAGTAGATCACCCCCGAAAAGCTCAAAGCCCCCATCTCCGCCGAGACATCCACGCACCGCTTGAGGTATTCAAGACCCTTTCTGCGTACCGCCGCATCAGGAGAAGAAACGTCGGTCTCCTCAGAGAGCACCGTGGAGGTCACGATTCGCAAGCCAAGCCGTTCTGCTTCTTTTCGAATGCTCTGGGGGTGAACAGACTCGATATCCATGAGGGGGATTTCAATGGCATCAAAACCGAGTTCCCGGGCCCTGGAAAGAAGAGGAAGGGACTCTTCGGTCCATCGAGACGTCCAGGCATAGGCATGAACCGCGTACAGTAATCTTCCCACAGGCATCAGCTCCTCAGCACCCTCACCCGCACTCTCCCCTTGTCTCCCCGGAAACGGGAGATGAAGAGGTCAATGGGGCGGTCGTTGACATCGTAGGTGATGTTCTCCATAAGAAGGACCGGAGCCTTGGGTTCAAGGCCCAAAAGCTCGGCATCCCGGTCGGTGGCAAGGACTGGTTCCAGACTCACCTCTGCCCACTGGGGCTTGAGGTTGTAGCGTTCAGTGAGGAGACGGTACAGCGAGCGGTCGGTGAGGTCTTCCTCCAAAAGCCCGGGGCAGAGGTGGTGGGGGATGTGGTTCTGAACCCAGACCACAGGTTCATCCTCCACGAAGCGGAGGCGCTCGATGAAGATGACCTTCTCTCCTTCTTTGAGCTGCAGTGCTCTGGCAATGCGTTTGGGAGGATCCTGGAGTTCTTTGCGGAGGACTTTGGTCTTCAAGGTGTAGCCTCGCTGGGCCATGTCCTCGTAGAAGGTGACAAAGTGCTGGATGAACCCGTACTCGAGCTTGGGCTTGGCCACAAAGGTCCCCCGACCCTTCTCCCGGGTGAGGAGCCCTTCATAGACCAGTTCCTTCAGGGCCTGACGGACGGTGGGACGGCTGATGCCGTACTTTTCCGAGAGCTCCCGCTCAGAGGGGAGCAAATCCCCGGGGGCAAGGATGCCTTCCTCAATTTGCTCCCGGATGATCTCCTTGAGCTGGTAGTAGAGAGGAATGGGGACTTTTCGGTTGAGGGTAGACACGCCTCCACTCCTTCTGTCGATACGTTCGTATGCTAAAAGGTTAAATGGTATTTACCGAAAGAGATTATACCCTTCACGCTCTCCTTCGTCAACCTCTCCTCCCTTATTCGGGAAGGCGAAAAACGGTTTCCTCAATGGTTTTCAAAAAGTGAATCCCCCGCAGAGCAATCTCGTCGGGCTCGGCGAATTTCTTCTCTTCAGAGCCCGGAATATCCCCACCCAATCGATATGGTCATCTCCAGGAATACCCCTTGGCTGGCACGGCAATGGCAATGGAAGAGGAGGTCGGGGAGTCAGGGTGATTTCAACGCCCTCAAAACCCATTCCCCGAAGACGGGGCAAAAGCGAGAAGACACACTCTTCTTGCACTTCGGGAAACCACATGTGGGAAAAGGCTCCGTACTTCATGGCTTCACTTCACCACTCGAATCCTTTTTCGGTCCATGGTGGCAACGGCCACCCCAACAGCAATGAGGCCAAAAATCACCATCTGGATGTCCCGGCCCAGGGCCAGCATCAACATGCCGCTTTGAATCCAGGTGATAATGATGACCCCAAGGAGCGTGCGATGTGGACCTCCCATCCCTCCGGAAAGCGCCGTGCCCCCGGCGACAACACTGGCAAAGAGAGGAATGGACATGTCAGAGCCAATCAGCATGGATCCCCCACCAAGCTGAGCCATGTAGAGAACCCCAGAAAGGCCAGCGAGGAACCCGCTGAGCATAAAAACATAGACCCGCTGACGCTCAACGTTGATCCCCGAAAGCCGCGCCGCGGTGAGATTCCCTCCAATAGCATACGTTCTCCTCCCAAAAGGCGTGCAGAGGGCAACAAAGGTGCACAGAGCCCAGATCCCCATGGCCCAGTAGAAAATCGAGGGTAATCCAAAAATAAAGGTTGTGGCCAGTGCCCGAAAGCGCTCATTGTACATGATATGGAGAAAGCCTTTCGAGAGATAGAGACCAATCCCCTCAACAACAATGGAAACCCCCAAGGTGGCCATAAAGGAGGGGACGTTGAGATAGGCAAGAAGAACACCGTTGAGCAAACCAAGACCTGTACTCACAAGGAGCGCAAAAGGAATGGCCCAGAAACCGAGCTTTTCAATGTACATGACACAGAGGAGTGCGGCAAGCTTCAGCACGCTCGGTACCGAGAAATCAAACGACCCCATCATGATGACAAAAGTCAGGCCACAGGCGGCAATGAGAAAATACGACATGGCATACACCAGAGTCACAAGGCCTTCGTACCTCAGGAAAGTCGGGTTCACCGCCTGGAATCCCAGAATGATGATGCAGGCAACAAGAAGCGGCCATAGCGTCCCGGCGTTCTTTTTCATCCATTCCCGGGAGAATGTTGCAATCACTGTTCTCCGCCTCCTCAGGTGATTTCAACACCCCTGAGACCCCGTGCTCCCACGATAATCGACACGATGAGGAGGATACCTACAAGGAGCTGAAGAATCTCTGGATGCAGAAGGGAAAGGTACAGCCCCCGGTAGAAAACGCTGAAGGTCAGAGCCCCAAGAAGGGTTCGCTGTGGTCCCCCGCTCCCCCCAACAAGAGGTGTTCCCCCAAGGACAATGGCTACAAGAGGCCAGACGACGTTTTTGAGGTTGAGCTCCACCGGAACCGAGCCCCCAAGGTGCTGGAAGAGCACAATGGTTCCAAGTCCGGTGAAAAACCCACTTAAGGTGAAGGCGAGGATTTTGTACTTCTCAACCGGTATCCCCGCAAGCTTTGCCCCTTCTTCATTCGAACCAATGGCGTAAAGGTAAAGCCCCACGCGAGTTCGGACCATGAGGTAGATGGCGGCTCCAATGAGGGGAAGGGACCAGAGGAATGCCGTGGGAATGTAGGGCACAAGGGAAGCAGTGATGAATTCGTACCCCTTGACGGTCCGCGAATATCCCCCAGAGAGCACCGCGGTAAGCCCCCAGTAGACCACAAGGAGACACAGGGTCAGAATGAAGGAGGGGACCTTTCCCCTGGCATGAACCAC
>APCU01000033.1 GCA_000347575.1 Candidatus Caldatribacterium saccharofermentans OP9-77CS
TCCGCTGCCGCTCTTTTCGGATCTCCCCTTGTGAAGGGCTTTGCTGTGGTGAGCCTGAGCGACTACCTCACCCCCTGGGAGGAAATCCAGAGAAACCTTGAGCGGCTTGCCGGAACCGACCTTACTGTTTCTGTGTACAACATCGTCGGGCGGGGGAAAGAAGAGAAAATCGCCTTCCTCAGGGAAACTTTCGCCAGAGCACGGGGTCAGGATCTCCCGGTAGGGATTGCGCGGAAAGGAGGGCAAAAACGCGTGGTGAGGCTCTGTGATCTCCGCCCTGAAGACCTCGATATGTCGTGCCTTCTCCTTATCCCTCCAAGAGGCGTTCAGAGTCTCGGCGATGTCCTCATCGTTTCGAGGGGGTACCGGTGGTGAAGCTCATCCTCATCGGGACCGGACCCGGGGAACCGGACCTTCTCACCCTCCGGGCCGCAAGGTACCTCAGGAAGGCTCGCCTCGTCTTTGCTCCTCTTGCCCGATCCGGGGAGAGCCGGGCGTACCGGACCGTCAAAGAATTCCTCCCCAAAGACACCCAGGTCGTGTTCCTTCCCTTTCACGACCAGGAGGATTTCGTTGCCCTTGCCCGGGAAGTTGTTGAGGCGATTTCCTCCGGACACCATAAAGAAGCGGTGTTCCTTGTCCTTGGAGACCCCCTCCTCTACTCGTCGTTTTTCCGCCTCTTTTCTGTCCTCCGCACACTCCTTCCGGACCTCACCTTAGAGGTCATTCCCGGGATCAGCGCCTTTCAGTTAGCGGCAGCGTACGCCACCCTGCCCCTCACCCAGAAAGAGGAAGTCCTCACCCTTGCCCCCGCAACCCTCCCCGAAGACAGGCTCAGGGCACTCGCCGGGCTTTCCGACACCCTGGTGCTCTACAAGCTCACCGCTCTGAAGGACAGAGAGCGCCTCGAGCATCTTGCAGCAGCGTTCCCCCTCTGCCTTCTTGGGGAAGACCTGGGAGGGGTAAACCGCCTGACGTTCTCTCCCTCCTCTTTTGAGGGGATTTCGTACCTTTCGCTTCTTGTCCTCAAAAAGCACCCACCCCATGGTACAATACCAAAAGAGGGGGTCGAGACGATGGAGAACTTCGAATTCCACAATCCCACACGGGTACTCTTTGGGAAAGGGACCACAGACCGTGTTGGCGAAGTCTGCGCCGGGTTCGGGAAAAGGGTGCTTCTCGTGTACGGCGGTGGTAGCATCAAACAAACAGGACTCTACGACCGGATCCAGCAGAATCTCACCCAGCACAACCTTGAGGTCTTTGAGCTTCCAGGTATCAAACCCAACCCTACCCTGAGCAAGGTCAGAGAAGGGGTGAGGCTCTGCAAAGAGAAGAACATCGAGGTTGTGCTTGCCGTGGGTGGCGGAAGCGTCCTCGACAGCGCCAAAATCATCGCCGCCGGGGCGTGCTACGAGGGCGACCCCTGGGACTTCTTCATCGACAAGAGCAAGATCCCCGGAAGGATTCCCCTTGTGACTGTTCTGACTCTGGCAGCCACGGGTTCAGAGATGAACCACAATGCGGTCATCACGAACGAAGCAACGAAAGAAAAACTCGGACTCGGGCATCCGGCGCTCTTCCCCGATGTGTCGATTCTTGACCCTGAAAACACCTTTACCGTCCCGAAAGACCACACCGTCTACGGCATTGTGGACATGATGGCCCACGTGTTCGAGCAGTACTTCCACAAAACCCCCGAAACCCCCCTCCAGGACCGCCTGGCAGAAAGTATCATGAAGACCATCATCGAGTACACCCCGAGAGTCCTCGAAAACCCCAAAGACTACGATGCCCGGGCCACCATCATGTGGTGTGGGACACTGGCTCTGAATCATCTCCTTGAAGCAGGCGTTGAGGGCGACTGGTCAAGTCACGACATCGAGCACGAACTCAGCGCCTTCTACGACATTCCCCACGGGGCGGGCCTGGCTATTGTTTTCCCCCAGTGGATGATGTACGTCCTTGACGAAATCCCGGGGAAATTCGCCCAGTTCGCCGAGCGGGTGTGGGGCATCCCCCGCGCAAACCAAAGTGACGAAGAACTCGGAAGGGCCGGCATTGAAAGGACCCGACAGTGGTTCCGGGAGATCGGTGCCCCCACAACACTTCGGGAAGTGGGCATTGGGGAGGAGCTCCTTGAAACCATGGCGGAAAAGGCCACAAAACGGGGTCCTCTGGGCTCGGTGAAAAAACTCAAAAAAGAAGACGTCCTGGCCATCCTCAGGATGTGCCTGTAACGGCCGGAAGGACAAGAGAGCTTACAACAACCGTGGTTTTGCCTATGAGTCCAGGAATCTCCACAACGAGGCTATTCGCGACTATACGAAGGCCCTGGAACTCGATCCAGAGTACGCCCTGGCCTACTTCAACCGGGGAAATGCCTACCAGGCAACAGGCCTCCATGATGAGGCCATTCGCGACTACACGAGGGTTGTAGCGATTGATCCGAAGGATGCTGAAGCCTACTTGAACAAGGCTCTGACCTGTGAGAGGGCCGGGCGCTTCAAAGAGGCCGTCGAGGCGTACAGGGGGTTCATCCAGTACGCACCGCCTGATTCCCCGTACATCGAGCATGCCAAAAAGAGGATCGAGGAACTCGAGCGATGAGCTCCCTCCAGCTACCGGAGGGAGCAACTGAAGAGGAAGGCTATCTGGAGAAAACGTTGTTCCCTGAGGGGGTGGTACCGTGAACTACCGGGTGTTCGGCAGATGCGGCTGGGCGGTGAGTGAGGTGGGCTTTGGGGCCTGGGCCATAGGAGGAAGCTGGGGGAAGGTCGACGAAGAGGACGCTGTTGCGGCGCTCCACCGGGCCATCGACTGCGGGGTGAACTTCATCGATACAGCCGATGTCTACGGGGATGGCAAAAGCGAGCGCCTCATTGCCCGAGTCCTGAAAGACCGCAAAGAACGTGTCTTTGTGGCGACGAAGGCAGGAAGGCGCCTTGTGCCACACACGGCCGACGGCTACACCGAGGAGAACCTCACAAAGTTCGTGGAGCGAAGCCTGAAAAACCTCGAGGTGGAGACCATCGACCTCCTGCAGCTCCACTGCCCGCCCACGGAGGTCTACTATCGTCCCGAAGTGTTCGCCGCGCTCGACAAACTGGTTGCCCAGGGGAAAATCCGCTACTACGGTGTCAGCGTGGAGAAGGTAGAAGAAGGGCTGAAAGCCATAGAGTACCCTGGGGTGCGCAGCGTGCAGATTATCTTCAACATCTTCCGGCAAAGACCTGCAGAGCTCTTCTTTGCCCGCTGCCGGGAAAAGCGGGTGGCCATCATCGCCCGGGTGCCTCTTGCCAGCGGCCTTCTCACCGGAAAAATCACGAAGGACACCGTGTTCCCACCCGATGATCACCGCAACTTCAACCGTTACGGACAGGCCTTCGACCGGGGAGAGACCTTCGCCGGAGTGGATTTTGAAAAAGGCCTGCAGGCAGTGGAGGAACTCAGGGCCCTTGTTCCTCAGGGCTTCACCATGGCCCAGTTTGCCCTCAAGTGGATTCTCATGTTCCCCGAGGTGAGCACGGTCATTCCGGGAGCTAAGAACCCCCGCCAGGCAGAGGAAAACGCCAAAGCCTCCGATTTGCCTCCCCTAAGAGAGGAAGTCATGGAGAGCATCCGGGAGATTTACAAAAAGTACATGCTCCCCGACGTTCACCACCGCTGGTAGCAAACCCTGGAGATTGTGAACACCCGATTTTTGGAAAACCTGGTACAAGGGTGGTGATGAGCTTTCCTTTCTCTGCCAGATGGTGTATTCTTGGTTCATAACTCCTCAGGGGGGAGAACACGTGGAGTGGATATTCATTCTTGTACCGATTGTAGGGATGCTCGTAGCGATTGTGGCTATTCTTGCCGAGCACCGGGAAAAGATGGCGATGATCGAGCGAGGGTTAAACCCCAAAGACCTCAAACCACCCCCATCACCACAGGACCTCCTGAAGGGAGGTCTTGTCCTTGCGGGAATGGGAGCAGGATTTCTCCTGACCCAGCTTGTCGGACGGGTTACTCCCTGGCTTCTTCTCCCCGCCTTCCTCTTTGTGGGCATTGGCGGAGGGCTGGTAGCTTCGTTCTTTTTGACCCGCTCAATGAGCTGAGTCCAGCACAAAACCTTCACGATTTTGTCGGTCTTTACGAGGATGCCAAAGGGCGCTTCCTGGAAGTTCTGGAGTGCCCGCCTTGACAAACCCTTTCCCCCTTCTCTATACTTGACTTAACCGGTTCAGTAAACCGGTTCAGACACACCCATGATGACCATTGCCGAAATCGCTCGTTTGGCCGGAGTCTCGAAAGCCACGGTCTCCAACGTCCTCAACGGACGGGTGGACCAGGTGAGCCCTAAAACCCGGGCTCGCATTGAGCGCATCATCAAAGAGTACGGGTACGTCCCCAAAAGGGCTGCCCGAAGCCTCAAATCCAACCGTACCCGGACCATTGCGCTCCTTTTCCCGCATCTTCCCGCCAACCTCATCGCTAACACCTTCTTCTTCCCGGGGTTTTTGAGCGGTGTTGCCCGGGCCTGTGAGGAGGCGAGCTACCAGCTTCTCATCACCACAAGCGCAAGATCCTGCGATACCGAATTCCACTATGAGGCGCTGGTTCGAAGCCGGAGCGTCGACGGATTCATCGTGAGCGAAATCTTCGTGAACGATCCCCGCTTTGTTGTCCTTCGGGAGTTCCGGATACCTTTTGTGAGCATCGGTAAACCCGAAGGTGAGGACATTTCCTGGATAAGCTGGGTGGACCACAACCAGGAGGAGGTCTCCTACAAAGCAGTACAGCGGCTCCTTGAGCTGGGCCACAGGGACATCGTGTTCCTTGGCCTTTCCCGGGGGCGGGTTTACACCATGCAGCGGCTTGCCGGGTACAGTAAAGCCTTGAAAGAGCGTGGCATCCCCCTCCGGGANGAGCTCATCCTCACCGAGGAAATCGAGAAGGATAAGGTAGCCGAAAAACTCGGAAAACTCAAAGAACAGGGNATAGCCTTTTCGGCNCTTTTTGTCATCGCCGAGTCCTTAGCTTTAAGTGCCCTGCGGGCCCTGCAGGATCTGGGTTTTCGCATCCCCCAGGATGTGTCGATTCTTGGGAACATCGAAACCGACAACTACCGCTTCTATGTCCCTCAGCTTTCAGGTATTCGTGTGCGGACGGAAGACCTGGGGTATGAGACTGCGAGGCTTCTCATCGACCTCATCGAGGGGAAAGTGCAGGGGCCGGTGGGGAAGTACCTTGAGGCGGATTTTGTGGAAGGATGTTCCATTGGACCATGTGGTGAGAGGAGGTGAGAACCAGAGGCGTTGAGTAAACGTCTGGCACAATCCAGGGTGTTCCAAAAAATCCTGAGAAAGGAGGACATGTGGTATGCGGTGGTATCGGTTCCTTGGCATTGTGGTGTTTCTGGGTCTTTTCCTTGCGGCTTTCGGTGGAGCGTCCGCCCAGAAGATCACAGTAACCATTCAAGATTACTTCGACCCTGCGGGAGGGATGGCAAAATTCGTCGACCGGTGGGCTGAAGAGTACATGAAAAAGAACCCCGACGTTGAGGTCAAGCACGTGTACATTCCTTTTGCCCAGCTCCTCCCCACCATCCTCCAGCAGGCCCTCACGGGAACGCTCCCGGAGGTCGTCATGGCCGACAATCCCTGGGTCCCCAACCTCATCAAGGCCGGCGTGTACCTTGACATCACCGATAAAGTGAAGGAGTGGGGCTGGGAGAACTGGGAGGACTTCTTCAAGGGCCACCGGGACCTCACAAGTTCCGACGGAAGGGTGTACGCCTTCCAGGTTACCACCAACAACCTCGCCCTCTTTTACCGGAAAAGCCTCCTTGAGAAAGCAGGAGTTGCCGAACCTCCGAAGACCTGGGCAGAGCTCAAAGAGGTTAGCGCGAAAATCAAGGAAGCCCTCGGCATTTACGGGTTCGGCTTCTGCGCTACCGCAAGCGAAGAAGGCACCTGGCAGTTTGAGCCCTTCCTGTGGAGTAACGGCGGAAGCCTCTTGGAACTCGACCAGAAAGAGGCTATTGAAGCCCTGAGCTTCCTCGTGGACATGGTGGAGAAAGGGTACACCCCCCGGGATGTCGTTAACGTCTCCGGCCAGGGCGACGTCACCCAGTGGTTCATCAACGGTGAAGTGGCTATGATGGAGAATGGGAACTGGGAATTCGGCTGGCACCTCACTCCGGATGTTCTGGAACAGCTTGGTGACGTCGGTGTTGCCGCTCTGCCTGTTCCAAAGGAAGGCGTAAAGCCCATCGTGCCTTTCGGTGGAGAATGCTACGGTATCGGCGCGAGCACGAAAGACCCGAAAAAACTCGCCGTTGCCTGGGAATTTCTGAGCTTCATTGCCTCCACCGATGGGATGCTTGCGGCAAACCTCGAGCACGGGGGACTCCCCACCCGAGCCTCGGCAGCGGAAAAGATTGCCGCTCAGAAACCCATCCTTGCTCCCTTCCTGGAGCAGGCAAGATACGCCCTGCCAAGACCCCTGGTGGGTGGTCTTGAGAAGTATCCCGACGTGTCCTCAACTGTCTGGACGGCGATCCAGCGGGCACTCACCGGTATGAAGACGCCTGAGGAAGCCCTGAAAGAGGCCGCTGAGGCCATCCGGGGACTCTTCTCTCCGGAGGAGTACGAGGCGTACCGGAAACAGGCCCGGGAACTCATCGCCGCTGCAGCACAGTGACAAAGCGGGGAGGGGCTCTCCCCTCCCCGGGAAGGATGAGCATCATGAAGGGAACAAAGGTTGCCTACTTTTTCCTTCTTCCGGCGCTACTCTATGTCCTTCTCTTTGGGCTTTATCCCCTTCTGTACAACATCTTCCTGAGCCTCCGGGATGTCACCTTCATCACCTACATCCAGGGAACCGCCCGCTTCGTGGGCCTCGGCAACTACAGAGAACTCTTCGCCAACCCCATTTTCCAGCGAACCTTTTCGAACACCCTCCTCTTCACCGGTCTTTCGATTCTCTTCCAGTTCACCATTGGGTTCCTCCTTGCCCTCCTCTTCAACCGTTCTTTCCCCCTCAAGGGGGTGCTCCAGAGCCTCATCATGGTCCCCTGGGTCCTGCCCATCATCGTGAGCGGTTCTTTCTTCCGCTGGTTCTTCAGCGACAACGGGATGCTCAATGGGTTCCTCCTTGCCTTCCGGCTCATCGAACGACCCATCCCCTGGATCACAAGCGGTCATCTCCCCATTTTCTCTGTGACCATGGCGAACATCTGGCTTGGCATCCCCTTCAACTTCGTCCTCCTCTACACCGGCCTTCAGGGAATTCCCGAAGAGCTCCTTGAAAGCGCCGAAATCGATGGGGCCACAGGATGGCAGAAGGTGCTCTTCATCATCACACCCTTGCTGCGACCAGTGATCCTTGCCACCCTGACCCTGGGGTGCATTTTCACGGTGAAGGTCTTTGACCTTGTCTGGATCATCACCCAGGGAGGACCGGGAGACGTCTCACACCTCTTCAGTACCCTGTCGTACTCCTTGGCCTTCAACAAGCTCCACTTCGGAAAGGCCTCTGCTGTCCTCATCGTCATGGTCCTTGTCGTAGCCCTGCTTACGGCGCTTCTCAATCTCTTCCAGAGGGAGGTCTGACATGAAGCGGAAACACCACCGGTGGAAATGGACGGTGTACGCCCTCATCCCCACGGTGATTGTTATTCTCCCCCTCTACTTCATCGCCATTGCCGGGTTCCAGAGTGTGGCCGAAATCTTCCACAAACCTCCCCACCTTTTCCCTCCCAATCCCACCCTCGCCTACTACCGGGATGCCTTTGTGACGCTTTCCCTGTACCTGAAAAACAGCCTCATCATTGCCCTGGGAGTCCTCTGCGTTACCCTCCTTGTGGCCCTCCCTTCAGCCTTTGCCCTTGCCAAGTTCCATTTCACCCTGAAAAGGCCTGCATCGTTGATTCTTGCCTTTACCCAGGTGCTCCCGGCCACCGCGGTCATCATCCCGCTTTTTCTCATCTTCAACCGCATTGGCCTCATCAACAACTACCTGGGAGTGATTTTCGGGATTTCTGTCTTCACCATCCCTTTTGCCACCATCGTCCTCAACGCGTACATTCAGGCCATTCCCACCGGGCTTATGGAGGCGGCGCTCATTGACGGTGCAGGGTTTTTGCGGATATTCCTGAGTATCATCTTGCCTTTGGCAAGCCCTGCCATCGCCACGGCGAGCATCCTCACCCTTATCCTTGCCTGGGGGGAGTTTCATTTTCGCTCTCTCTTTTCTCAAAGAACGGACACTCCAGCCCATGAGCATCGGGCTCTACAATTTCATCGGACAGTACGGTGTCCAGTGGAATAAACTCCTGGCGGGGAGCATGATTTTCGCCGTCTTCCCCCTGGTGGTGGCCCTCCTTGCGGGGAAGGCAATTGTCGCGGGACTCACGGCAGGAGCGTTCAAAGAGTGAACCTGGAGGTGGTGAGCTGTGCGTTTCCATCGTGAAGGAAAACGGCTTGTGGCAGAGGGAGGTGGCGAGCTCATCTGGNTTGAAGCCNTTCGGGCGGGATTGCCTCCGTTTCCGATCTTCTCTGCGGGGACGCATTGAGCCTCTTGACTGGACCCTCCTTCCTCAAAACGAGGTGGAGCCNGAAATCACCATAACCCCTGAAAAGGCGACCATCCGGAACGGGAGAATCACCGCCGAAATCGATGCCCGGGGAAGCGTCCGCTACAAAGGCCAAAACGGGCAGGTGCTCCTTGAGGAACTCTGGATTGACGGGAGGGTGCTGAATGCCGACCTCCTGAAGGCCAGGAACTACAAGGCCCGGAGTTCCGAACTCTTCCACATTGCCCTGTACTTCAAGGCCCATCCCGAGGAGCACTTCTTCGGCATGGGGCAGTACGCCAACGACTGCCTCGACCTCAAAGGGTGCGTCCTGGAACTTGCCCAGCGCAACACCCAGGTGAGCATTCCCTTCCTTCTGTCCTCCCGGGGATACGGATTCATCTGGAACAACCCCTCCATAGGGAGGGCAGAGCTTGTGCGCAACCACACNCTCTTTGTCGCTGAAGGAGCACGGCAAATCGACTACATTGTCATTGCCGGGGATACCCCAAGAGACATCCTCCGCCGCTATGCCGAAATCACCGGGAAACCGCCCATGATTCCTGAGTGGGCCCTGGGATTCTGGCAGTGCAAGCTCCGGTACCGGACGCAGGAAGAGCTCCTCGAGGTTGCCCGGGAGTACAAAAGACGGGGCCTGCCCCTTTCAGTCATCGTCATCGACTTCTTCCACTGGCCCCACCAGGGGGACTGGAAGTTCGATCCCCGGTACTGGCCGGACCCCCAGAGAATGGTCCAGGAACTCCAGGAACTCGGCGTGAAGGTCATGGTCTCCATCTGGCCCACGGTGGACATTCAGAGTGAGAACTACCGGGAGATGGCCGAGCGGGGGTTACTCATCCGGACAGAGCGGGGCATTCCGGTCCTTTTCACCTTCCGGGGCATCACCACCATCTTCGACGCCACGAATCCTGAAGCCAGGAAATTCATCTGGGAGAAGGTGCGGGAGAACTACTACCGCTACGGCATCAAGATGTTCTGGCTTGACGAGGCCGAGCCGGAATTCGGCATGCCCGGGTTCGGGTACGACAACGTCCTCCCCTACGACTACGATAACCTCCGGTACTTCCTCGGGAATGGCCTTGAAGTGAGCAACATCTACCCCTTCTTCTACGCCCAGGCCTTCTTTGAGGGGATGAAAGAGGCCGGTGAAACCGAAATCGTCAACCTCATCCGCTGCGCCTGGCTTGGGAGCCAGCGGTTTGGTGTCGTGGTGTGGTCCGGAGATATCCCCTCCACCTTCGAGTCCCTTCGGAAACAAATCAAGGCCGGCCTTAACATGGCCGTCTGCGGCATCCCCTGGTGGACCACAGACATCGGGGGATTCTACGGTGGGGACCCGGAGAGCCCGAGTTTCCGGGAACTCATTGTTCGCTGGTTCCAGTTTGGGGTGTTCTGCCCCATCTTCCGCCTCCACGGATTCCGCCTCCCCTACCCTGAAGACCCCAACCGCTGCCCAGCGCATGAACTCACCGGAGGACCGAATGAGGTGTGGTCCTTTGGCGAAGAGGTGTACACCATTCTCAAAGGGCTTCTTTTCCTTCGGGAACGCCTGAAGCCCTATATCCTCGAAGGGATGAGGAAAGCTCATGAGGAGGGTATCCCCTTCATGCGACCGCTTTTCCTCGAATTCCCCGAAGACCCCACCTGCTACACCGTGGAGGATGAGTACTTCTTCGGACCAGACCTCCTCGTTGCTCCGGTAGCCGAAGAAGGGGCGAGGAAACGCCGCGTGTACCTGCCAAAAGGTGCTCGCTTCACCGACCCCTACACAGAGGTCACCTACGAGGGGGGCCAGTGGATTGAAGCCGACGCCCCGATAGAACGCATCCCCGTTTTCCTACGGGATGGGGCAAGACTCCCAATCTGCGAATAGCACCACCTCCCCCCTTTCCTCAACCCTGTTTTTCTGGTATACATGGGGAGAGCAGTACCCACGAGGAAGGGGGGAGATGGTGGAATCGTTCCTTTGCGATTTCCCGAAGCACATTTCCGAGGGGTATCGAAGGGGGAAAGCATCCGCCACAAAACCCCTTGCCCGCCCGCCAAAGGGCATTCTCTTCTGCGGCATCGGTGGTTCAGGAATCAGTGGAAGGATTCTTGCCCATGTCCTCAGGCCCTCTCTTTCGCTGCCTTTCCATACCATCTCCTCTCCTCCCCTACCCTCCTGGGTTGACGAAAATACCCTGTGTATAGCCTCCACGTACTCGGGGAACACCGAAGAGACCCTGGCCCTTACCCGGGAAGCTC
Organism: Candidatus Caldatribacterium saccharofermentans OP9-77CS; assembly: GCA_000347575.1. Lineage (GTDB taxonomy): Bacteria > Atribacterota > Atribacteria > Atribacterales > Caldatribacteriaceae > Caldatribacterium > Caldatribacterium saccharofermentans. The sequence continues at coordinate 10,829 of APCU01000033.1, forward strand.
GGGAAAGAAAAGCGCTGCTGCTTCTCCTTTCCCAGGGAGGTACGCTTGAAAGGGAAAAACACGAGGAGGACGTCTTTGTGCCCCTCCCCGGGGGCCTGCAACCCCGATTTGCCCTGGGGTACATGGTCGGAGGGCTCCTTGGGGCTTTTGAGGAACTCTTCCCCGGGCTCTCTTTCGCCCGGGACCTTGAGGAGACGGGGAAGTACCTCGAGGAAATCATTCCCACGTATGCTTCACCTGCAGGTTCCCCGTACCGCATAGCAAGGGACATAGCGGGCACCATTCCGGTCTTCGTGGGCATCGAACACTCCACAGATTTTGCCGCCTGGCGATTCAAGACCCAGTGCAACGAGAATGCCAAGCACGTGGCCTTCGCAAGCATACTTCCCGAAGCCATGCACAATGAAATCGTGGGGTTTGCACACCCTGAGACGTTGCCCCTGTCGTTTGTCTTCCTCCATGATCCAGAGGAACCGAAGTTCTGCACCACCATGGCCCGAGCATACCTGAGGCATGTGGCAAAGAGAGACTGCAAAACCTCTGAAGTATGGGCCCAGGGAACAACACCTGTGTGTCGTGCTTTATCCCTTGTGGCCTTCGGAGACTGGCTGAGCATGCATCTTGCCCGGATACACGCTGAGGACCCCGGCCGTATTCCAGCCATCACACACTTCAAGCGGTTTTTCAGGAAACTCGAGTGTACCTTTGATGGAGGGGAGAAGAGATGAAGCGCAGCGTCTTTGCCTGTGCAGTACTCTGCCTCGTGTTCTTCCTGTGCAGGGATGGAGTGGCAATACCGTTCTCCTGGACGCTCCGGGAAATGACCGGCATCCCCGGAGATATCATCCTCGAGGGTCCGGAACCCTCTGTTTCCCTCTACCTCCCAGTCGTCCCCGGGATGCGCCCGAAAAGAAACGGTGCTCTCCCTGGAGTACGTTGCCTCTCCGGCTCTCCCCCGTGGCGCAACGCTTTCAGTATACGCCGAAGGGGTCCTCCTTGCCTCCTGGGAAGTTCGCCCCGGGGAACACCGTGTTCAGACTCCCCTTCACCCCCCTTGAGGGGTTCGAGCTCAAAGACACGCTTCCGGTTGACATCCGGGGAAACTTCTGGCGGAGCGAGAACCTCTGTGAGGACCTTCTCTCCCGGGACCTCTTCGTCCGCATCCGTCAAGCAAGTCGTCTCTTTGCGGATCTCGATGAAGTGAGCTGGACNGTCCGGGACTTCCTCCGTTTCCCTGCCTCACGTATTCGCATCTTCCTCCCTGAAGACCTGTCCTCGAAAGAACTCCTCGGTGCGTACCTGAAGCTCTTTGCGTTCCTCCGCCGTTCCCGGCGGGAAGTCACCACCACAACGCTGCCCCCAAGGCTCCCCGAAAAAGGGGATACCAGAGAACTCTCCATCGTTCTTCGAGAAAGAGGCCTTCGGGACATCGAGCTTTCCGGGTCGACGCTGTATCTCACCCCGCAGGGGGTGCAGGGCGTTCTTGCTGAAGCCTCGCTCCTTGTGGACCGTTCCTTCAAGGTCTGGAGTCTCCCTCTCTTTTTTGAGAGAAAACATACCTTTCGGGACTTCGGCATGCGGAGTACGACCCTCCGGGGCATTGGAGAACTCCGGCAAACGGTGTACTTTACCCTTGCAGATCTCGGGGGGATCCCTACTTCCCTCCACCTGACCCTTCTTTCCTCAAGCACGCCCCTTCCAGAGACCCCGAAGGGGGAAGCGCTGCTCAAGGCCTTCCTCAACGGCAATCTCGTTTTCACCCGGAAGATTCCAAGAGCAACACGGAGAGGTATCCAGAAAGACACCATTTTCCTCCCTCCGGGGCTTCTTGGGCGGGAAAACGCTCTTGACATTGTCTTCTCGTACTTCCCGGAAGTTGGAGAATGCCGGCGGGGAACCATACCTTTTGAAGCCACAATCTTTGAGCAGTCGTATTTCTCCGGCACCTTCAGGAGAGTTCCGGATACCATTACCTTTGCCGACGCCCCCACGGTGTTCTCCGGAAAGGCCTGGGTTGTCCTTCCTGAAAAGCCCTCCCTCGAAGAAGTCGAAGTGATGGCACGACTCTACAGTGCCCTCCGGGAAATCGACGCAACTCCCCTTGCCCTTGAGGTGGTGCACACCATTCCCGGGGCACGGCGGAAACCCCTGTCCTTCTCTCTCCCTGCCTTTCTCAAAGCGCTCAAGGAACGGGATTTCCGATTCGTCCTCACCCCACCACCTGTGCTTCGGGAATACTTCCTCGTTTTCGACAGAGAAGGGAAGTTGCTCTCGCAGACCCCCGTCTCCCGCAAGGATGAAGCCCTGGTACTCGCTCCCCTGCCATACCTTGAAGCCTCTGTCCTCACCCCTGATACGCCACTTGGAGTGCTCGTAGCACAAAAACTCCTGGGGAAACCGGCGCTCATCTTCACCCCCATCGGGCGCAGAGACGTTGCTTACAGTGCCTTCCTCACGCATTTCACGGGCGCAGGAACGCTGCGCGCCATGAAGGGGAATGTGGCGCTCTTCACCCCGAAGGGCTGGGGAGAAACGCTTGTGGCCGTACGCACTGCTTTTCCCCTCGAAGAAGCCTTCCTGCGGTGGCGGCTCCTGATCTTTGCCGGTGCCTGTGTCGTCCTTTTCGTATGGTGCCTTACCCTGTACCGGAAGCTCGTCCGTACAAGACCGCTATGACCCGGAAACTCCTTGGCGACATCCTTGTATCCCGGGGGTATATCAGCAAGGAAGAACTCGAAGAGGCCCTGCGCCTTCAGAAAGAAAGCGGAAGGCTTCTTGGGGAAATTCTCGTCTCCCGGGGCCTCGTGCACCCGGTAACGCTCTATGAAGCTCTGGCCGAGCAGGGCAATTACCTCTATGCAGGAAGGGACCTCGAGAAGCTCCTTGAGAGTATCGACCCGGGTCTTGTCCTTCGTTTTGACCCCCAAGACCTCCTCGGCCTTGCCCTGTTCCCCCGCCGCATTGAGAACGGCGTGCTGGAAATCCTCACCCCCTTTCCCGACAACAGGGCCCAGGACATCTGGCTTGAGGAGACCTTCCCCCAGGTCCCCGTAACCAAGATCCTCATCACCCCTTACGAACTCGACTGGCTCCTCCACTTTTTCTTCAAAGAGCGTTTTCTCGCCGAAGCCACTACCGGGCTTTTCTTCCGAGCCCCGGAAGAGTCAGCCGCCTCTCCCCTCGTTCCCTGGCAATGGGGAACCCTCACTGCGGTGCTTTTCGCCCTTCTTTTCGGAGCATTCTTCGCGCCACAGGCTACAATCCGGACACTCTTTGCGGTCATGAACTTCCTTTTCCTCTCCCATGTCCTCTTCAAAACCATCGTGGGAATACGGGGAGCAGGAAAAATAGAGTCCGTCGAAATCACTGGAGAGGACCTGGCTTCCCTTAATCCCCGCACACTCCCCGTGTATACCATCCTTCTGCCCCTCCACCGGGAACCAAAAGAGGTCATAGAGCAACTCGTGGTATCCATCCGCTCCCTTGATTACCCCCAGGAAAAGCTTGACGTGCTCTTCCTCATCGAGGAAGACGATGCAGAAACGCTCCAGGCCTGCAAGGAAGCTCGTCCTCCCTACAACGTCCGCTTCATCCTTATCCCCCGGGGAAACCCAAAAACAAAGCCCCGGGCCTGCAACTTCGGTCTTGCCTTTGCAAGGGGAGAATTCCTTACCATATACGATGCGGAAGACATTCCCGAAAAAGACCAGCTCAAAAAAGCCGTTGTCGCCTTCTCAAAGCTCCCCAGAGAGTGCATCTGCCTCCAGGCAGCTTTGAACTTCTACAACCCCACCCAGAATCTCCTCACCCGCCTGTTCACCCTGGAGTACTCTTTCTGGTTCGATTACCTCCTCCCCGGACTCTTTCACCTTCGCCTCCCTATCCCCCTTGGGGGAACGTCAAACCACTTCCGGACCGAGGCCCTGCGGGATCTTGGTGGATGGGATCCCTTCAATGTGACCGAAGACGCGGATCTCGGCATGCGGGCACATTACCGGGGCTTTCGGGTTGGTATTCTCCCGTCCACAACCCGCGAAGAAGCCAACAGTCGAATCAGAAACTGGATTCGCCAGCGATCCCGGTGGCTCAAGGGGTATCTCCAGACGTTCCTCGTCCACACCAGGCGACCCCTTTACGCCCTCCGGGCCTCAGGCGTTCGAGGACTCCTGACTCTCTGGCTTTTCATCGGTGGAACACCTCTTGGGTATGCTGCCTCCCTCATGCTCTGGGGGGTGTTCTTCACGTGGCTTGCAACTCGCGGGAGCTTCCTCAACGCCTACTTTTCCGGAGCGCTCCTGTGCATCGGTGCGGTGAACCTCTTTGTGGGAAACCTCCTCGGTGTCTACTTCTCGATGTTTGCCGTCCTCCGGAGAAACCTCGACCAGCTCCTGCCTGTTGCCCTTCTCAACCCCTTGTACTGGATGCTTGCAGGTGTAGCTGCCTGGAAAGGCATTGGGCAGCTCTTCTCCCGGCCCTTCTTCTGGGAAAAAACCGTTCACGGGCTCCACAGGGGGAAGCAACGATGAGACAGAAAGGCGCGCTGTACGGCGCACTGGGCGTTGCAGCCCTTCTGGGCATCATCAGCACCCGGGGAACCCCTGCAAATCCAGAGGTTCGCTTTTTCCTCCTTCGCCTGCTTTCAATCCGGAGCCTCCCTGACCCCGCCCGGGGAATACTCACCACCTATCCTCCGTTTCCCCTGCTCCTTGCTCTGGCCTTCCGCGAATACTTCCCCCTTGTCACCGGGTGGAGTACTGCCTGGGCACTCCTTCTTGTCGGGGTAAAGCGGGGGAACCTCCACTCTGCCCTCCTTGTCCTCCTTTCTCCGGTCTTCCTCTTCGGGACCCTGATGCGACCTGCCCTGACACTCTTCTCCCTCTTTGCTGCCCTGGGATTCTCTGCGATTCTCCAGAGCGTCGCGGAGGAGAACCTCGAAAGGCTTCTTCTGGGAAACCTCGCCTTTGGTTTTGGCGCCTGCCTCCACCCTCTGGGGCTCTGGCTTTCGCCCGTTTTTGCGTCCTGCGAGGCCTGTTCTCTCCGGGTACCAATGTATCGCCGGGGAACACTTGCAGCACTTGCTCTTTTCCCATTCCTCGTCTTCCAGAGCATAACACCCTTCTTCGGCTGGGTCTATGAAGGGTACGCATGGATTTCCTTTCAGGACCCGGGGTTTTCCCTTGAAGCCTTCCTCAGGGGCGAAAGCATGACTCCATGCACCGGGAACTTTCTCCTTGCACTGCCTTTTCTCTTCGCCGCCTTGTTCTCCGGACCCCTCCGTGCTCTGATCTTCTGGGGCATTTTCGTTCTCTCCCTCCCTGCGCCTCACCTTACAGTTCCCTTTGCTTCCCTTCCCCTTGCGTTCCTTTTTGCCCTTGATCCGGAACCCAGAAAGGGAACCCTGTTCTGGATCCTCGCAGGGAACGTTCTCGGCTGGGTGCTCGTTCTCTTCGGATTCTTCCCGTGTTGAGGACAGAAAAAACTTTGTGTTACAATAGGAACGCCTATGGGGACAGCAGTTGCAGTGGCCAATCAAAAAGGCGGCGTGGGGAAGACGACAACCTGCGTGAACCTGGGGGCATGCCTTGCCGAGCGGGGGGAACAGGTGCTCATCGTGGATATCGACCCTCAGGGGAACGCCACAAGTGGCCTGGGCATTGAGCGGAGAACCCTCACCCAGTGCGTGTACGACCTCCTCATCAACGGTGTGGAAGCGGGAGAGCTCCTCAAGGAGACCGAGGTCCAGGGCCTCTGGCTTCTGCCTGCCACGATCCGCCTGGCAGGAGGAGAGGTGGAACTCGCCACCCTGCCCAACCGGGAGACCCGTCTCAAGGAAGGACTCAAGCACCTTGTGCCGAGCTTTGACTGGATTCTCGTGGACTGTCCTCCTTCTCTGGGATTGCTCACCATCAACGCCCTGACTTTTGCCCATGCCGTTCTTGTCCCCATCCAGTGCGAGTACTACGCCCTTGAGGGGCTGGGTCAGCTCATGACCACCATCACCATGGTCCGGAGCGCCTTAAACCCCCGCCTTGAGCTTCTGGGAGTGCTCCTCACGATGTTCGACCCCCGCACCAACCTCTCCCAGCAGGTGGTGGACGAGGTGCGAAGGGTCTTCCAGGAAAAGGTCTTTCGTTCTATCATCCCCCGGAGCGTCCGCCTGAGCGAAGCCCCAAGCTACGGGAAACCCATCACGCTCTATGAAGGAACCTCAAAGGGGGCTCAGGCGTACCGGGAACTTGCTGAGGAGGTTCTGGAGAGGGTCCATGACAAAGCGTGGTCTCGGTAAAGGACTTGAGGCACTCATCCCGGGAGCTGGGCTTTTTGGGAACCGCACCATCCAGGAGGTTGACATCGAAAAACTCCACAAAAGCGACCTCCAGCCCCGCACCCATATGGATGAGGAACGGCTTGAAGAACTTGCCAAGTCCATCCGCCAGCATGGAATCCTCCAGCCAATTCTTGTGCGCAAAAGCCCTGAGGGCTTTGAGATCATCGCCGGAGAACGGCGCTGGAGAGCAGCCAAAAAAGCAGGGCTCAGGACCGTCCCGGTGATTGTCGAAGAGGTTGATGAAGAGAAAAAGCTTGAGCTTGCCCTTGTCGAGAACCTCCAGCGGGAAGACCTAAACCCCATGGAACTTGCCCGGGGGATCAAAAGGCTCATGGAACGCTTCGGGCTCACCCAGGAAGAAGTCGCCGAACGCCTGGGGAAAAAGCGTCCTACGGTAGCCAACATCCTCCGGCTCCTTGAGCTCCCCGAGGATATCCAGAAGCTCGTGGAAGAGGGTACTCTCTCTTTAGGGCACGCTAAGGCTCTCCTTGGACTTCCTGAAAAAGAGCAGCGAGCCCTTCTTGAGGAAATCCTCAGCCGGTCGCTCTCTGTGCGGGACACCGAGCAACTCACCCGCCAGAAGAAAGCGCGGGAAACGATGCCTGCAAAACCTCCCCAAAGCGAAGAGGCGCACATCGAAAACCTCCTCACCCACTACCTCGGCACCCGGGTCCGGGTGGGGAAAGGGAAGATTACCATCGAATACCGTGATTTCGATGATCTCAAAAGGCTTTATGCGCTCATTGCGCGGGCAGAATAAGGAGGGGTAAGGGTGAAGCGTCACCTCACGGTATTCTGGATCAGTCCCCTGCGGGGGCAGATGCGGCGTCTGCACCTGCGGTGGCAGACACTCCTTCTTGGATTCGTCATCCTCTGCGTAGGTATCGGCCTTGGCATCGGGGGCGTCCTCTGGTACCAGTCCCGGATGAAGC
>APCU01000034.1 GCA_000347575.1 Candidatus Caldatribacterium saccharofermentans OP9-77CS
GATATGTCCTGGGTTCCTGTGATATGAAAGACTGTAATCTGGATGAGTGAGGGAAAGGAAGGTAGATCAGGAAATGAAACCATGGAGAGGGTTTTCAAAAATATCCCTACAATAAGTTGACGCTATCACTCCTTCAGGTTGAGTTGACAGACCCTGTTCTCCCTGATATAGTGTTCCTCTGATGGAGCTGGGGGGAGTGTTGTGTATTTTCAGGATATCATTCTCGCTTTGAGCGACTACTGGAAGCGACAGGGGTGTATTATTGCGCAGCCGTACGATGTGGAAGTTGGTGCCGGGACCATGAATCCGGCGACTTTTTTGCGAGTTCTGGGTCCCGAGCCCTGGAGAGTGGCCTACTGCGAGCCCTCTCGCCGTCCCACCGATGGCCGATACGGGGAGAACCCCAACCGCCTCTATGAGCACTACCAGTTCCAGGTCATCATCAAGCCCTCCCCTGACGACATTCAGGATCTCTACCTCGAAAGCCTCTTTGCCCTCGGTATTGACCCCAGAGCACACGATATCCGCTTTGTGGAGGATAACTGGGAATCGCCGACCCTGGGAGCCTGGGGGCTTGGGTGGGAGGTGTGGCTTGATGGTATGGAGATCACCCAGTTCACCTATTTCCAGCAGGCTGGAGGCATAGATCTCAAACCGATTTCGGTTGAGATCACCTATGGTCTTGAGCGCATTGCCATGTACCTCCAGGAGAAGGACAATGTCTTCGAGGTTCAGTGGAACGAGTACCTTACCTACGGCGATATCCGGCTTCAGGAAGAGCGGGAGCATTCCATATACAGCTTCGAAGAAAGCGACCCTGAGACGCTTTTTGCCCTCTTTGAGTGCTACGAGAAAGAAGCCCAGCGACTCCTTGCGCGGGAACTCGTGCTCCCTGCCTATGACTACATCCTCAAATGTTCCCATACCTTTAACCTCCTCGATGCCCGGGGAGGGATGAGTGTTCTTGAGCGGAGCCAGTACATGGGGAGAATCCGGCAGCTCGCCAACCAGTGTGCGCAGCTTTACCTTAAAAAGCGAGAGGCTCTGGGATTTCCCTGGTGTCAGAAAATGGCGGTGACAGTGACTCATGGATAGAGAAGACTTCCTGTTTGAAATCGGTGTTGAGGAACTTCCCACAAGCCTCATCCAGGAGATTTTTTCTGAGGTCGAGGGGAAATTTGGGGAAATGCTTAAGAAGTTTCGCATCCCCTGTGAGGGGTTCCAGGTGTGGGGAACCCCCCGGAGGATTGCCGTGTATGCCTGGGGTGTGGGGCTCTCCCAGGAGCCGGTTGTTCGGGAGGTTAAAGGTCCGGCGAAAAAGGTGGGAATGGCCGAGGATGGCACCTGGTTGCCCCCAGCGCTGGCTTTTGCCCGGACCCAGGGTATTGCTCTGGAGAACCTTTTTGTCCGTGAAACTGAGCGGGGAACGTATATTTTCGGCCGAAAGTTCGAGGAAGGACGGCCTGTGAAGGAAGTGTTCCCCGAGGCGCTTTCGAGCTTTGTCGCCTCCCTGGAGTTTTCCCGGTCCATGCTCTGGGGAGAGGGGCATTTTCGCTTTGTCCGTCCCATCCGGTGGCTTGTGGTGCTCCTCGGCAGGGAAGAAATCTCCCTCTCCATTGCAGGAGTTGTGGCTTCCCGCCACACCCGGGGGCATCGCTTCCTGGCTCCTGCGCCACTACCTGTTCCTGAAGCACGGGCGTATGAGNAGGTGCTTCAGGAGGCCGGGGTTGTGGTGGACCCGAAGAAACGGCGAGCCCGCATAGAGGAAGCCCTCTCCCGGCGTGCTCAGGAAGTCGGCGTGCACTGGTTGCGGGATGAGGAGCTTCTTGAAGAAGTGAACTTCCTCGTGGAGTACCCCGACGTTTTAGTAGGTCGCTTTAGCGAGAAATACCTCTCCCTGCCGCCCCGGCTTTTGATCACCGTCATGAAGCATCACCAGCGGTATTTTGCTGCCTGCGATAGCGAAGGGAATCTCCGCCCCTTCTTCTTCGTGGTGATCAATCGACCCTGCGATGGGTCAGAGAAAATCATCCAGGGGAATGAGCGGGTTCTGCGGGCCCGCCTTGAGGATGCACTCTTTTTCTTCGAGGAGGACCGGAAGCACCGTCTTGCCGATCGGGTGGAAGCGCTGAAAGGTGTGCTCTTCCAGGAAGACCTGGGGAGCATGTACGAGAAGACCGAGCGCCTTGTGGAGCTTGTAACGTATCTTGGGGAAGTACTACAGCGCAGTGAGGCGGAAATCGCCTTGCTGAGGAGAGCAGCTTTCCTTTCCAAGGCTGACCTGGTGTCGTCAATGGTCCGGGAATTTCCGGAACTCCAGGGGTACATGGGGCGGGTGTACGCGGCGCTCTCGGGAGAACAGGAAGAAGTCGCCTTAGCCATTGAGGAGAGCTACCTCCCCTCACCTGACGGTCGTTTCCCTGAAACGACCCTGGGGAGCATCCTTGCCCTGGCCGATAAGATGGACACTATCGTCTCGAGTTTTGCTCTCGGGAGAATTCCCACGGGGTCTCAGGATCCTCTGGGATTGCGCCGTATGGGACAGGGGATTGTCGATATTCTGCTTGTTCGCCAGTGGTACTGTCCCCTTCCGGAGTGGATTGCCAGGAACCTGGCGCTCCTTGCCACTCAGGGGTTCACTCCCCGGATTCCCAACCCGAAGGAAGAGGTGCAGCGTTTCCTCCTGCAGCGGTTGCGCTCCTTCCTCCTTGAGGGAGGGAAGCACTATTCGGTGGTGAACGCGGTGTTTGCTGGAAAGACCGACGATCTGTACGAGCTTGCAAGACGCGTCGAATTCCTGCAGGAGCTTTTCGAGAGGGACCGGGTGCTCCTTGCTGAAATCGTCACCGGTTTCACCAGGGCGTACAACATTTCCCGGAATTTCGAGGGTCGGGAGGTTCAGGAATCCCTTCTTGTGGAAGCGGCCGAGAAAGACCTGTACCGGGCACTCCAGAACATCGAGGGCGAGGTGCGAGGGTCGCTCACCCGGGGAGAGTACCGGAAGGCCGTAGAAGTTTTCCGGGACATTGTCCCTCCCCTGAACCGCTTCTTCGACAGGGTTCTCGTCATGTGTGAGGATGAAGCTCTTCGGAGAAATCGCCTGGGACTCATGCGGCGTATCGTCGAACTCTTCGCCGATTTTGCCGACCTTTCGCTCATCGTGGTGGAGGAGGGAGCAGGGGTTGTCTGAGTTCGAGGACCACGAGATTCAGGGGGCAAGCGACGACTTTAACATTTTCGTCATTTCCGACGGAACGGGGAAAACCGCCTTCTCTGTGGTCCAGGCTGCGCTTTTGCAGTTTGAGCTCCCCCGGGTGAACGTTCTCCGATTCACTCACGTGCGGAGTGAGGAGGAAATCTACAATATCATGGACATGGTGCGGGTGGGAAAGGACATTGTGGTCTACACGGTGGTCAACGAGGACCTGGCACGGGTTCTGCGGGCAGAGGCGGCCAACCGCAGCGTCATCGCTTTGGATGTCCTTGGGCCGATGGTGGAGGCGCTGAAGCGGGTAAGCCTCCGAAAGCCCCGGGGAATTCCCGGGATTCTCCAGCGGGAGGAGAACGTGGCCGAACGCCTTGAGGCCATCGAATACGCCATGGAGAAAAGCACTGGATTCAGCGTATCGAATCTGGACCAGGCCGATGTGGTTCTGCTCACTGTTTGGTATCCGCACCGAGATGAGTGCATTCTGCGACTGGCCGAAAAGAGCATCAAATGTGGGTACGTCATGCTTGACCCGAATCTCCCTCTTCCAATAAACTTTGAAGAAGTGGTGGGGGGAAGCGCAAGGGCGCTCGTTGTGGGTATCGACATGGACCCCCAGTATTTGAGTGAGCTCCGTCTTGAGCGGATCAAGGCACTGGGGCTATACTGTCTCATGGAGAAAGCAAGTCTTGAACGGGTAAAGGAAGAGCTTGCCTTTGCCCGGGGGATTTACCGGCGTCTTCGTTGTCCAGTCATTGATATCACCCACCTTTCGGTGCACGACGTGGTGGGAAAGATTTTTGAATACATCAAAAAGAAAAGGGAGGAACAGGCATGAAGAAGTACGTGTACTTCTTTGGCGAAGGGGACGCTTCGATGAAGCTCCTCCTTGGGGGTAAGGGAGCAAACCTTGCGGAAATGACCCGCATCGGTCTTCCCGTGCCTCCTGGTTTCACCATCACCACAGAGGCGTGTTCGCACTTTTACAAAAATAACCAGACCTGGCCTGAGGGGCTTGAAGAAGAGGTCAAAAAGAGCCTCAAGATGCTCGAGGAAAAGACTGGGAAGAAGTTCGGTGACCCCAACAATCCTCTCCTGGTTTCCGTCCGATCCGGGGCTCCTGCATCCATGCCCGGAATGATGGACACCATCCTGAACCTGGGACTCAATGACGAGGTGGTGAAGGGTCTTGCCCGCCTCACCTCCAATGAGCGCTTTGCCTACGACTGTTACCGCCGCTTCATCCAGATGTTCGGCAACGTCGTCATGGGTGTGGACCATTCGAAGTTTGAGGCGGTTCTCGACGAGGTGAAAGAAGAGGTTGGAGCAAAGCAGGACACAGATCTCGATGCCGAGGCGCTGAAGAAGGTCGTCGAGAAGTACAAGAAGCTCTACAAGGAGAACACCGGTGAGGACTTCCCCCAGGACCCGTGGGAACAGCTTCGGCGGGCGATCAACGCAGTATTCCTCTCCTGGAACAACAAGCGCGCCATCACCTACCGGAAAATCCATAATATCCCCGAGGACTGGGGAACTGCCGTTAACGTTCAGATGATGGTCTTTGGTAACATGGGCTTTGACTCCGGAACGGGCGTTGGCTTCACCCGGAACCCCTCCACGGGAGAGAAGGAGTACTACGGTGAGTACCTCCTGAATGCCCAGGGTGAGGACGTCGTCGCCGGTATCCGGACTCCGAAACCCATCAAGGAAATGGAAAAGGAACTCCCCCAGGCGTTTGAGGAGCTCAAGAAGGTTTACGAAATTCTTGAAAAGCACTACAAGGACATGCAGGACTTCGAGTTCACCATCGAGCGCGGCAAGCTCTACCTCCTCCAGACCCGAACTGGGAAACGGACGGCTCAGGCAGCCATCAAAATTGCTGTGGACATGGTCCGGGAAGGGCTCATTGACGAAAAGACCGCTGTGAAACGTGTGGAACCAGGCCAGATCAACCAGCTCCTCCACCCGCAAATCGACCGGAGTCAGCCTCTCAAGGTCCTTGCCAAGGGGCTTCCTGCGTCTCCTGGTGCTGCTTCCGGAAAGGTGGTCTTTGATGCCGATGAGGCGGAGAAACTCGGCAATGCTGGTGAAAAGGTCATCCTCGTTCGTCCGGAGACCACTCCTGACGACATCCACGGTGTGGTGGCGGCTCAGGGTGTCCTCACAAGCCGTGGTGGTATGACGAGCCATGCGGCCGTTGTGGCCCGAGGCATGGGGAAACCCTGTGTGGCCGGATGCGAAGCCATTAAGATCGATCTCGACAAGCGGGAGTTTACCGTCGGCGACGTGGTGGTGAAAGAGGGTGAGTACATCACTATCGACGGGAGCACTGGCGAGGTTATCCTTGGCCAGGTCCGCACCATCCCGCCTCAGCTTTCTGAGGAGTTCAAGGTGCTCCTTTCCTGGGCCGATAAATTCCGTAAACTCGGTGTTCGAGCCAACGCCGACACACCCGCTGATGCGAGGAAGGCGCTGGAATTCGGCGCGGAAGGCATCGGTCTTTGCCGGACCGAACACATGTTCATGGCTCCGGACCGTCTCCCCTGGGTCCAGAAGATGATTATGGCCCAGACCCTGGAGGAGCGGAAAGAGGCCCTTGCCCACATTGAGCCCATGCAGAAGGGCGATTTCAAAGAAATCTTCCGGGTCATGGAAGGGAAACCGGTCACCATCCGGCTCATCGACCCACCGCTCCATGAGTTCCTGCCGAGACTCGAAGACCTTCTTGTGGAAGTTGCTACCCTCCGGGCCAAGGGTGTCACTGGACCGGAGCTTGAGGAGAAGGAGAAACTCCTGAAGATCGTCCGGAACCTCCATGAGGCTAACCCCATGATGGGTCTTCGGGGATGCCGTTTGATCATCCTCTATCCTGAGATTGCTGAGATGCAGGTTCGCGCTATTATGGAAGCAGCGTGTGAGCTCACCAAAGAGGGCGTCAAGGTCATCCCCGAAATTATGATTCCGCTTGTGGGTCATAAAAACGAAATCAAAGTTCTTAAAGAGAAGCTCGACGAAGTTGCCCAGAAGGTCCTGCAAGAGCAGGGCGTTTCCATAAGCTACAGCTTCGGTACCATGATCGAAGTGCCCAGAGCAGCGCTTGTTGCTGACCAGATTGCTGAATACGCCGAGTTCTTCTCTTTCGGTACCAACGACCTCACCCAGATGACCTTTGGCTACAGCCGTGACGACGCTGAAGGGAAGTTCCTCTTCTTCTACGAAGAGAACGGCATCCTTCCCGAAGATCCCTTCCAGGTCCTTGATCAGGAGGGCGTGGGACAGCTCATGCAGATGGCTGTTGAGAAGGGCCGCAAAACCCGTTCGAACCTCAAGTGCGGCATCTGCGGTGAGCATGGTGGAGAACCGAAATCTGTGGCCTTCTGCCACAAGATTGGTCTGAACTACGTGAGCTGTTCGCCCTTCCGGGTTCCCATTGCCCGGCTGGCTGCCGCTCACGCTGCACTTGAAGACGTCGAGAAAGAGGCGAAATTCAACCTGTGAGGGAGCAGGCGGGGGTAATCCCGCCTGCCTTGAAGCCATGGTGGACATTCAGAGCATCAAGTGTTTCCTTGAAGAGAAGGAGAGAGAGTTGCTCTCTCCTTTTGCTACCTTGAGTACCAGAACACGGGGGCGGGCAAGGGAAGAGAGGGAATGCGAGCTCCGGACCTGTTTCCAGCGGGACCGGGACCGTATTCTCCACAGCAAGGCTTTCCGCCGTCTCAAGCACAAAAGCCAGGTATTTTTGAGCCCTGAAGGGGATCACTACCGGACCCGTCTCACCCACACGCTTGAGGTTTCGCAAATTGCCCGCACCATTGCCAGGGCGCTTCGCCTCAACGAAGACCTGGTGGAGGCCATAAGCCTTGGGCATGACCTCGGGCACACCCCCTTTGGTCATGCCGGGGAAGAAGCGCTGAATGAGGTTCACCCAGGAGGGTTCAAACACAACGAGCAGAGCCTCCGGGTTGTGGATTACCTCGAGCGGGATGGGGANGGTCTGAACCTCACCTGGGAGGTGCGGGATGGAATTGTGAGGCACTCGAAAACGCATCTTGCATGCCTCACCGCTTCCCCCGAGGACCTTCCGGCAACGCTTGAGGGGCAGGTAGTGCGCTGGGCAGACGTCATCGCTTATGTGAACCATGATATCGACGATGCCCTGCGGGCCCGGGTCATCCGCTTTGAGGAGCTCCCCAAAAAGGCCATCGCTGTTTTGGGAGAGACCCACAGGGAACGCATCAACACCATGGTTCGGGATGTCGTTATCGAGAGTTTCGAGCGCCCGGAAATCCGCATGAGTGAACGGGTCCAGGAAGCGACAGAAACCCTTCGGAATTTCCTCTTTGAGCGGGTGTACTTTGGTCCTGAACAGTGGCAGGAGCGGGAGAAAGCCAAACGCCTGGTGAAGCATCTTTATGAGTTCTTTACCGAGCACCCCGAAGTCCTCGAGACGGAGTACGCCTTCGCCCAGAAAAGACAGGAAGACCTGGGAACGGTCATCTGCGATTTCATCTCGGGGATGACCGACCGCTATGCTCTATACATCTACCGGAAGTATTTCATTCCCTCTTCGTGGCCGCAAGAGGGGTGGAGAATTCGCTAAAGGGAGGTGTCCAGTATGGGAGGAGTCGTGTACTTTACTCCAGTCGCCGGTCTCATTGCTGTGCTCTTTGCCGTAACGCTCATTCGCCGGATCAACGCGTTCAGCCCTGGGAATGAGAAAATGCAGGAGATTTCCCGGGCTGTTCAGGAAGGCGCCATGGCTTTCCTGAAGCGAGAGTACAGCTTCCTTGTGGTGTTCGTTGCGGTGATGTTTGTCGTTTTGGGCTTTGCCCGTGGCTGGGTGACGGCAGGGTGTTTCTTGGTTGGCGCTTTCTGCTCCGTCATGGCTGGCTTTGTGGGTATGCGCATTGCCACCCGTAGCAACGCCCGGACGGCTCAGGCCGCAACCCAGGGAGCCAATCCTGCTTTGCGGGTTGCTTTCTCAGCGGGAGCGGTCATGGGGATGTGTGTGGTGGGTTTTGGACTTCTGGGTCTTGGGATACTCTACGCCATCATCCGGGATGCCCAGATTATCAACGGCTTTGCCCTGGGCGCAAGTTCTGTGGCCCTTTTCGCCCGTGTTGGTGGGGGGATTTACACCAAGGCTGCTGATGTTGGGGCAGACCTTGTGGGGAAGGTTGAGGCGGGCATTCCTGAGGATGACCCCAGAAACCCTGCGGTTATCGCCGATAACGTGGGGGATAACGTCGGAGACGTGGCTGGAATGGGAGCAGACCTCTTTGAGTCCTACGTTGGATCCATCATCGCGGCAATGGTTCTCGGAACGGCTTTGGCGGAAAACACCGCAGGACTCCTGTACCCCCTCCTCATTGCAGGGCTTGGAGTCATTGCTTCAATTATCGGGACGTTCTTTGTGAGCGCTCGAGATGAGAAAGGGCTTGCGGCGGCCTTGAACCGGGGGACCTACGTGAGCAGTGGGCTCATCGTGGTCTTTAGCCTCATTGCTTCCCTTCTCCTTTTCCGGGGTCTTGGGCCGTTTGTGGCCACGGTTGCAGGACTCGTTGCCGGTGTGGCCATTGGGCTCCTCTCTGAGTACTACACCTCAAGCGAGTTCAAACCCACCCGGGAACTTGCCCAGGCATCACAGACGGGCGCGGCGACCACCATTATCAGCGGTCTTGCCCTGGGCATGGAGAGTGCGGTTTTGCCGCTGCTTGTCATCTGTGGCGCGATCCTTGTAGCCTACTGGGCAGCCGGGATGTATGGGATTGCCATTGCCGGTCTTGGTATGCTCTCAATCACCGGTATCATTGTCTCTGTTGATGCCTACGGACCGGTGGCCGACAACGCCGGAGGTATTGCCGAAATGGCTGGCCTGGGTCCTGAGGTTCGGAAAATCACCGATTCCCTCGATGCTCTGGGTAATACCACTGCAGCCATCGGCAAGGGCTTTGCCATTGGCTCTGCGGCACTCACCGCCATGGGGCTTTTTGCCGCCTACGGGCAGGCTGTGGGACTTCGGAGCATGGACCTTCTGCATCCCCATACAGTAGTGGGGCTTTTTGTGGGTGGCATGATGCCCTTCCTCTTTTCTTCCCTTGCCATGAAGGCGGTGGGAAGGGCGGCATTCCAGATGGTTGAAGAAGTGCGCCGGCAGTTCCGGGAAATCAAGGGGCTCATGGAAGGGAAAGCTCGTCCAGATTACGCCCGGTGCGTGGACATCAGCACCCGTGGGGCCATTTCCCGGATGATTCTCCCCGGCGTTCTGGCTGTAGTGGTGCCCCTTGTTGTGGGACTTGTGCTTGGCCGTGAGGCTCTGGGTGGGCTTCTGGCGGGAGCCATCATCAGTGGACTTATGCTTGCCATCATGATGGCCAACGCCGGTGGTGCCTGGGATAATGCGAAGAAGTACATTGAAGCGGGAAACCTCGGTGGCAAGGGCACACCAACGCACGCCGCAGCGGTCGTGGGCGACACCGTTGGAGACCCCTTCAAGGATACTGCAGGACCTTCCCTCAACATCCTTATCAAGCTCATGTCCATTGTGGCACTGGTCTTTGCCCCCCTCTTCATGCGGTAACCTTCACCCGGAGGGGCAGTTGCCCCTCCGGGACAACACAGGGTGGGCGTATGTTCATCCCCGAGGAGTACCTGGAGGAAATTAAAGCCCGTGTGGATATCGTGGAGCTCATCTCTCAATATGTGGAGCTCCGTCCCTCGGGCCGGAACTTCCGGGCTCTCTGTCCGTTTCATGAAGAGCGCACGCCCTCTTTTACCGTTTCTCCGGAGAAAGGCATTTTCTACTGCTTTGGCTGTGGTGCAGGGGGGAACATTTTCACCTTTGTCATGCGCATGGAGCGCCTGACCTTTCCCGAGGCGGTGGCTTTCCTGGCAGAACGCTGCGGGGTGGAACTCCCTTCCGCTTTCCGGGGAGCGTCATCGTCTCTCCGGGAGCGGGAACGACTATTCCGGCTGCTTGAGTCTGCCAATCGGTATTACCGGGAATGTCTTGAGGTGGGGAAAAGTGAGGAGGCGTGCCGGGCCAGGGAATACCTCGTGAAGAAGCGAGGGCTGGGTGAGGGAGTCCGGGAGGTCTTCTCTCTCGGGTTTTCTCCATCTCTGGGGAAAGAGCTTATTACCCGGCTACTTGGGGAAGGTTTCTCGGGACAGGAGATTCTCCGTGTGGGGCTGGGTGTGGTCACAAAACGGGGTGAACTCCTTGACCGCTTCCGGGGAAGGATTACCTTTGCGCTCCATGATGCCCAGGGGAGAATCATCGGGTTTGCGGGGAGGGTTCTTGGAGAGGGTGAACCCAAGTACATCAACAGTGCCGATACTCCTCTCTTCACGAAGGGTCGCCACCTCTATGGACTTTTTGCTACCAGAGACGCCATCGTGAGGCAGCGTTTTGCCATCCTCGTTGAGGGGTACATGGATTGCCTCACCCTTTTTGAGTACGGCGTGAAGAATTGCGTTGCCTCCATGGGAACGGCGCTTACCCGGGAACAGGCCGGGCTCCTTCGGAGGTATACCGAGCGGGTGGTGCTCTGTTACGATGCTGACCAGGCTGGACAACAGGCAACGGCCCGGGGGATGGCGGTGCTATATGAGCGGGGGCTTGCGGTGGACATTGTGACTTTGCCATTGTCGTATGACCCTGATAGCTTCCTTCGGGAAAATGGTAAAGAGGCGTTTCTGGAACTCCTCGGCAAAGCTCAGCCGTTTTTTGAGTATGCTCTGGAATTATTGCTGAAGAACTGTGGTTATACTTCTCTGGAGTCAAAAGCCAGAGTCATCCGGGGTATGGCGCCGTTTATTGAAGCGACGAAAGACCCGGTGGAACGGGCTTTGCGGGTGAGATTCCTCGCTGAGCGGGTTGGTGTTGATGAGGTCCTCGTGGAGCGGGTGCTCGGGAGGGAAGACTTTGGGGTACCTGGAGGTGCGCTTCCCCGCGGGATTCCTGAACCCGGATGGGTACAGGCTGAAAAGATGTTGCTTCGGGCGTGTTTCGATGATGCGACGCTGCGGGGGAGGATTGTGGAGGTCATCGACCGGGACCACTTCCAGAAGCCGGAGCACCAGCGAATTTTTCAGGCCATCATGCATCTTTCTTCAAAAGAGGCGTTCACCCTTTCGGACCTTGTGGACGTTTTCCAAGGAGAAGAGGGCATTCAGGCGCTCATCGGNGANATNGCTTCNCGGGAGGAATTNGCCTGTGCTTCNCGAGAGGACCTTGTGGAGGACCTCATCCGCCAGGTGAAGCTTTCGTCGCTTGAGCAAAAAATTCGGAGCCTCCGGGAAGAGCTCAGGCGCTCTGACGATCCGGAGGGCTGGAGAAGGTACCATGCCCTGGTGCAGGAGCGGGAGAAACTCCGGAGAACCACGACGTGAGAGAGGAGAGAAGGAGCCTTGAGCGGGAACGGCAAAAAGAAGACCTCTCAGGAGATTGCTTCGCTTGTTGAGAGTGGTAAACGGAAAGGGTACGTAACCTTCAAGGAGCTCAACGATATCCTGGGGGATGACGCGGTCAACGTCGACAAGCTCGACGACGTGTACGACACGCTCTCGGAACTCGGCATCGAGGTTTCCGACGAAGAAATTTTTCGGGAGGAAGTTCCGGCTCTTGAGGCTGAAGACTGGCAGATTGAGGACGTTCGAGGGATTGGTGCAGACGACCCGGTCAAGATGTACCTGAAGGAAATCGGTCAGGTACCGTTGCTCACCCCCGAAGAAGAGGTAGAGCTTGCCAAGCGTATTGAACAGGGAGANCAGGAGGCAAAGAAGAAGCTCATCGAAGCGAATCTCCGACTTGTGGTGAGCATCGCCAAGCGCTACGTTGGCCGGGGTATGCTCTTCCTTGACCTCATCCAGGAGGGGAATCTCGGGCTTATCCGGGCAGTGGAGAAGTTCGACTACCGCAAAGGGTACAAGTTCTCAACATATGCCACCTGGTGGATTCGTCAGGCCATTACAAGGGCCATCGCTGATCAGGCCCGGACCATCCGCATTCCCGTGCACATGGTGGAGACCATCAACAAACTCGTCCGGGTGAGCCGCCAGCTGACGCAGGAACTCGGCCGCGAGCCCACTCCCGAGGAAATTGCTGAGCGCATGGGCATCACTCCGGAGAAGGTGCGGGAAATTCTGAAAACTGCCCAGGAACCGCTGTCCCTGGAAACCCCCATTGGGGAAGAGGAGGACAGTCACCTCGGCGATTTCATCGAGGACACGGGGATCATGGCACCACCGCAGGCAGCGTCGTATTCCCTTTTGCGGGAGCAGCTTGAGAATGTCCTCAATACCCTCACCGAGCGGGAACGAAAAGTCCTGAAGCTTCGCTTTGGCCTTGAGGATGGGAAGCCTCATACCCTTGAAGAGGTCGGGCAGATTTTCGGAGTCACCCGGGAGCGCATCCGCCAGATTGAAGCCAAAGCCCTGCGCAAGCTCCGCCACCCCAGCCGGAGCAAAAAGCTTCGGGACTATCTTGACGAATCCGATTGACGTTTTTATAATCTGTACTTGGGTCGCTCCTCGGTAGCTCAATGGTAGAGCGTCCGGCTGTTAACCGGATGGTTGCAGGTTCGAGTCCTGCCCGGGGAGCCATTGCTTTTTCAGGGAGGGCAGCGACATGAGGAGGGGATTCCTGCAGTTTCTTGGAAGTACGGCAATCGTTCTTCTTTTCTGTCTTCCCGTGCTGGCCCAGGAATTCACGGGAGAGGCTTCGGTTGCCTTTCCCCCTTTTACCCCGGAAGTCACGTCCATCTTTGAGTCCGACCAGGGTGTGGCCGGGGGCATCACCTTCTACTACCTGCCCCTGAGGCGGATTACTGTGGGGTACAGAATTTCGCTTATCGAGCCATCGCAGCCTCCCTCTGAGGCGTGGTGGCGGAAAGACCTCCGCTACACCTATCCCGTGTACTTCTGCGACGTCCCTGCCCAGTATGTGCTGAGCCGGGATGGTCGGTACTACGAGCAGGCCAACCCCCAGAGCTTCACCCTTCGGGGTCTTGTCCCGCGAGCGACCTATCATCTCGTGGTGACCCCTCTCTGTATCTGGCCCAGGTCTCCCTGGAACGTCGACGAGCGTGGAAAGGCCTTCTGGTACGTCTGGCTTCCGGCAAAGACTTTTGGCTGGATGTATACGGATGGGTCTGCCTGGGGCCTTGTGATGTCTGAGGGTGAGGGAGGGGAACGGAAGCGGGGGTACGCCGAGGTTTACCATGTGATTTTTAAAGGGGCGGTTCTTGCCCAGAAGTCCTCTGGGGAACCTGGAGGGAGGTACAGTCCCCAGTGAGACGGAGGAATTTCCTGCAACCCTGGGGGAAGGTAACCTGAGTCACCATTCGTAGCTCTGAATAACGATAACGCCTTTTTCCTCGGCTTTCCGGAGGAATCCCCGGGTGGCGAAGTGGGTGACGAGGATTTTCACAATGTCAGTCACTTCGTACTCTTTCTGCACCGCTTTCGCCTTTTGCTCGAGTTCCTGAAAGACCCTCTCTTTCCCGCCATCGAGGCGGATTTTGGCTTCTCCCACAAAGTACACCGGTTTCCCTTCTCGCTCTCCTTTACCAAAGAAGTTAACCTCCACACCACCTATGTCTATCCGAACGAACCGCTCCGTTACCCTGAACCCGTATTTCTCCTGGAGTACCCGGGGCAGCATTCGGTACGCTTCGTTTTCAAAGGCATAGCTGAAGCTTCGGGAAAGCCCTCCGAGCTCTTCCCGGGTCCGTTTGAGGCCCGCTGACAGGCTCCTGATCTCTTCCTCCGTCCTCTTCTGGGCTTCAGTGAGGGCCTCCACCGTCTCGGTGAGCTTGTCCACCCGTTCCTCGGTTCTCCTCTGGGCTTCAGCGAGTGCCTCAATCCGTTCCTCTGTCCTCTTCTGGGCTTCGGTGAGCTTCTCGACGTGGCCAATGAGCCTGGTGAAATCTTCCTCTCTCCTTTGCTCTACTTTGACGAGCTCGCCGACAATGGTTCCCAGGTCCCTGAGGGTATCCCGAAGCTCAACAAGGCCCTCCGTGCCCCCATAGGTTTCCCGGATGCGCTCATCAACAATCTGAATGATTTCCCGCTTTACTGCGGGGGGTGATTTTCGGTTTGGGTTTTCCAGGCTGCACTCCCTGCTCCTCCTGTCCATCTTCTCCAGGGCGATGGCAATATTATCCCTGAGAATCCCCTGAAAGGCAAGTCCTGGCGCGCTTGCTGAGTCTCTGGTTGTGCTTTCTGACCACGGTCTTCCCTGGAATTCTTGCAGGAGAGGAGGGTCTCTGGTACAGTTTCTTTAGGGGGATCGTACACTGTGATCCCGGGGGTTGCCGGATGTGGAAAAAGGCGGTTAAGCGACGCTGGGTTTTCCTGAAAAGCGTACCCTGGATCCCCGTAATCCTTGTGCTTTTCTCAACCTCCTGGGGCCTGTGCCAGGAATCGCCCTTTGCCAACGGGCGTTTCTGGGAGAAAGGCGGTCTTTTCCTTCACTACCGGGTGTGGTTTCCCGAACACCCCAGAAGGAAAATCCTCTTCATCCACGGTCTGGGTGGGTCAACGTTCTCCTGGCGGTACGCACCGGACTTTCTCCTCCAGGAGGGATACTGCATCGTGGCGGTGGATTTGCCTGGCTTTGGGTATAGCCAGAGGATAACGGGACGGTTGCTGAGAGCAGAAGTACAGGCCCGGCTGCTCCTTGATTTCCTGGAGTTCCTTGATCAAACCCTTCTTCCTGAGGACCTCTCCCATGTTCCCTGGTGTCTTGTCGGGCACTCTATGGGTGGGAAAATCGCTTTCCTTATGAGCTTCAAGGAGCCGGAGCGCTTCCTGGGCGTGCTTTTTGTAGACGCAGCCTTCCGGGGTCCTTCCCTGCGCTTCCTCAGGGTCTTCACGACTTTTCCTCCTCTGAGAGGATGCTGGGTGACGTTTATCCGGAACGTCTTTCTTGCCCCTTCACGTGTTCGCCGCTTCCTTGCCAGAGCTTACGGTCGAAAACCAAGCGCTTTTGAAGTAGAAGGGTACCTTGCGCCGCTTCGGCTTCCGGGGACTGCCCGGAGTCTCCTGAGCCTTGTGAACCAGGCCTCGTCGCTTCGGCTTGCCGCGTTTTCGGGGAGACCCCACCCGCCCTTTCTCCTTCTCTGGGGAGAGCGGGACCGTTTTGTGCCGAAGCGGCAGGCTGAGAAGTTCCGGGAGGTTTTCCCCGAAACGCCTCTTGTGGTCATTCCCGGGGCTTCGCACTGTCCGATGGAGACCCACCCGGAGGAGTTCTATAGAGTCGTCATCGAGTTCTGCAACGCCCTGGCTTTGCGGTGAAAACGATTCCGGCACTGTACGCTACCCCAGCTATTGGAGGGTTCAAGGAGGCACCAGGAAGCCCTGGGGTTTTCGGGAACGGGCCGGGGAGTCAGAAAGAGGAGAGGATGAGTTCCCCCACTACAGCCACAGCCACCTTCACAACTTCCGGATCGAACTGGGTGCCCGCGCAGCGCTTGAGTTCGGCAATGGCCTCCGCTATGCTCATCGCCCTGCGGTAGGGGCGGTTGCTCGTCATGGCCTCAAAAGCATCCACCACGGCGACAATGCGGGCTTCAAAGGGAATGGCCTCTTTTGCCAGGCCGTCCGGGTATCCCAGGCCGTCGAAGCGCTCGTGGTGGTGCCGGACGATCCGGGCAACGTCTTCAAGGCCCCGGACGCTTTTCAGGATCTCCTCGCCCTTCAGGGGATGGAGTTTCACGAGTTCATACTCTTCCGGAGTGAGAGGACCCGGTTTTCGGAGGATACTCTGGGGAATGAAGATTTTCCCAATATCATGGACCAGGGAAGCCCAGCGAACGATTTTCGCCCTCCGTCCTTCAAGTCCAAGACGCTGGGCAATGAGCAGCGCATACTCTGCGGAGACCTCAGAGTGTTTCAGGGTGGCACTGTCGTAGTACTCTAAGGCCCTGGCGAGAGCCACAAGGAGGTTCTCAAAGAAAGATTCCTCCTTTCTCGCATACTCCCGCAGGGCGTGACAGGCCACGCAGATTCGGGAAAGCTGCTCGGCAAGGGCAACATCACCGTCGTCGAAAGTGTCCTGCGTTCCTCTGGGAAGGTCGAGGGTGAGGTGTCCGAAGAATGTCCCTTCCCACGTGAGGGGAACGACCAGAGTTTCGGCAACCGGTTCGGTACCCTCTATGAGCTCTCTGTACTTCTCGGGGGACGAAAATTTCCGGTGCGGGCTGAGGATGTCTTTCACCACCGTGACCCGCTCTTTCACGATGAGCTCCTCCGGTTCAAAGGTAAACCCAAGGAGGCTCTCTCGATGACCCCGGACGGCGACGATTTCTCCTCTTCCTTTCTCATCGATGAGGAGAGCAGCTCCCATGGAAGCCTTGGGGACCATCCCCAGGGCAAGGTCGAGCATGCGGGAGAGGAACTCCCTTTCTCCAACCTCAAGAAGGGGAAGGAGTGCGGTGACCTCAAGCGCCTCAAGGAGCTTTCGCCTCGCCCTCTCCTCGCCTTCCAGTGCGCGCTCGAGCTGAGCGGTGGCCTGTCGCACAAGCCTCTGCAACCTCCTGTTGAGCGCTGCAAGGACGGAGATTGTGCCGAGGATACTCAGGGCAGCGATGAGCAACCCCCGGAAAAGCCAGGGTGGGTACTCCCTGACGGTGACAAGGTACGATTGGAGGAGATCCTGGAGTTCCTCCGCCGAGAACCGGGCAAGTTCCTTTTTGACGAGCTCAACGACTTTTGTATTGCCCTTCCAGGTGGCAAGGTGGAGGAAATTCTCCACAGGGAGAGGAAGACGGGAAAAGTCAGCCAGAAGCCCGTATTTGACAAGGTAGAAGTTCGCCGGAGGATCG
>APCU01000035.1 GCA_000347575.1 Candidatus Caldatribacterium saccharofermentans OP9-77CS
CAGTTCCCGTGATAGCTCCGCGATACGTTCCCGAAGAACGTCCTTTTGGGCAATTTCTCTCTCAAGAATGCTCTTCCGCTCTTTGAGGCCTTTCAGAAACATCACGAACTCTGAAGTGGTAAGGAATCGGTATTTCCTTTTCAGTCGCTCGACTTCCGCCACAGCCCTTTCCACACTCTCTATTCGTTCCGGAGAGAAGGAGAAAAACCCCTCAAGACCTTGTACAAGGCGCAAGGCCTCCTCAAGTTCAAGCTCCACGCGCTCAAGGATTTCCTGAATTTCTGCCTCCTGGAGAGTTGCCGAAGCCCCAGACAGTTCCCGAAAGAGCGCCCGGAGACGGGAAATCCTCCGGAGTACTCCCTCGTCTCCCAGGATGCTTTCGCGGAACTCCTGCGCGGCCTCAAGGTACCGCTGGGCTTGGGAAATCCTTCCGAATTCTTCCTCATACTCAAGGATAAGCTCGGGGGTGAGCTCCGACTGCTGCACTTCCTCAAGGATTTCCTCGAGGTCTGCGAGTTCCTTTTCCTGTCCCTGCTCAAGAGAAGAAAGCCGTTCTTCAAGGGCCTGCTTCTCCTCAAAACGAGTCACGTACTGCTGCTTGATGGCTTTTCCCCTCTCCGGGAGAAAGGTATCAAGGAGGCGGAGGATATTTGAGGAGGTGAAAAATAGCGAGTGTTCCCTCTGCCCGCAGATGTCAAGGAGCAGGACGGCCACGTCCCGGAGAACGTTGAGAGGCACAACTCTTCCATTGATTCGGGCCTTGCTTTTTCCTCCCGAGGCGAGCTCCCGAGAGAGAACGACAAAATCTCCCCCTTCGAGGGGAATACCACAGACGGCAAGATGTTGCCGGAGTTCGGGAACCCCTTGAAGAGTGAAACACCCCTCGACAACTGCCCTTGAACTTCCCGGGCGAATCCACTCCTCTTTCCCCCGAGCTCCAAGGAGCAACGAAAGGGCATTCACAAGAAGAGACTTTCCCGTACCCGTTTCTCCTGTAATGACGTTCATCCCTGGAGCAAAGGTAATCTCCTGATACTCTACCAGGATAAAGTCACGGATGACCAGTGTCTTTAGCACTCCCGCTCCACCCGCTTCCGGATATCCATTCCCCAAGAGAGTTTGTTCCGCAGAAGGGCATAGAAGGGACGTTCGGGCAGAAGCCGGGCAAGAACAGCGGAGAAAGGCGACCGGTACACCATGATGCGCTCTCCCTTCCTCAGAGCATATCCCCTCTGCCCGTCAAGCGTCACCATGGTTCCCTCTTTCAAGGATTCCAAGACAACTTGGATACAGGATGAAGAGGGGAGCACGATGGATCTCGCGTAGAGAGTATGGGCACAGATTGGTGTGACAATGAAGAGCTCAAGCCCCGGGAACACCACCGGTCCGCCGGCAGAGAGCGAGTACGCGCTTGACCCTGTGGGAGTGGCCACAATGAGACCATCAGCAGGGAAGGAGGCCAGAAACTCCCCATCGATGTACGTTGAAAGGCGAATCATCTGCGCGAAAGGGCCACGGTAGATAACAACATCGTTTAGGGCAAAATCTTCCTCTTCCTTGCCGTCCTCGTGGACAACCCGACAGTGGGCCATCATCCGTTCCTCGAGGGTAAACGCCCCGGAGACAATCTGGTCTATGGCCCGCCCCATCTCCTCCACGCTGACCTCGGCAAGGAACCCCAGTCCCCCCATGTCGATACCAAGGAGTGGGACACGAAACGGAGCATATAGGTGGCAGGCGGCAAGGAATGTTCCATCTCCGCCAACCACGAAAGCCAGATCGGGGGCAGAATCCCCAACTCCCCCTTCTCCTTCCACAACGAGCGTCGCCTGCACCCCTTTCTTCTCGAGAAGGAGAATGAGTTCCCGAGTCTTCTCGGAAACCAGACCGTTTTTCCTTCGCACGAAGACGTGGACGTTTTTCACCAGCCTCTGCTCCATCGCCCCACAAGGAAGCCAACCGAAAAGCACACTATCCACATCCATCTTGTCGTTCTTGGCAGGGACCCAAGCCAGGGAAAGGAAACCTCGTACACTTTTTCGTGCTCTCCGTCAACGAAGAGCACCGCACAGGGAGCAAAAAGGAGGGCGTACTCAAGGAGTTGCCTTCGTATCGAGGGATTTTCAGGACTTTCCACCTGCTTTCCCGTTTTGACCTCTGCGATGTACCGTCTCCCCTTCCGCTTCAGGAGGTAGTCGACCCGAACCCGAAATGGGATCCGTCTTCCATTAAGCAGGAAAAAAGATTCCCTCTCGGCCTGTTCCTGGAGGCATCGGAAGCCTTGTCGTTCAAGGAACTGCAGTGCCTGGCGTTCCAGGTTTTTCGCACGCCGCATGAGACGCCGAAAGGCTCTCCGCTCAAGGAGTCCTTTCACCCAGAGCGTCAACCAGACCACTATCCCCAGAAGAAGCACGATAAGGACAAGGAGAAACGTCCAGGTTGTTTCTTTAAACCCGAAAAAGTTCATGGGCATCCCGCACCACTCTCAGTATTATATCCCTTTTCTCAAACTCCGTTAAGGGTGATTTCCCCTTGCGGCAGTACGCGAAGAATTCAATGTTTCCCCGGGGCCCGAGAAGCGGAGAAAAAGTGAGATCCTGCAAACCCAACCCCTTCGCCTGTGCAGCCTCAAGAACTTCGCTGAGCACTTCCCGATGAACTTCAGGATCTCTGACAACACCCTTTTTCACCTTTTCCCGACCCGCCTCGAACTGAGGTTTAACGAGTGCAATGACCATACCCTCATCCTTCAGGATTTTAGCGATAGCGTCCCAGAGGAGCCGCAGGGAAATGAAAGAGACGTCTACCGTAACTCCGTCAACGTATGTTCCAAGGTGAAGAGGTGTAAGGTACCGGGCATTGGTTTTTTCCATAACTACCACCCGGGGCGAGGCACGAAGCCGTTCGTGGAGCTGCCCACTTCCCACATCGATGGCGTAGACCTTCAGGGCCCCATGCTGGAGAAGACAGTCGGTGAAGCCGCCGGTGGAGGCTCCGATATCGGCGAAAACGAGTCCCGAGGGGGTAATCTGGAAGGCCTTCAGAGCCCATTCAAGCTTTTCCCCACCCCGGCTCACGTACTTTGGGGGTTCAAGTAGCACCACCGGGACATCCGGGAGAACGAGGGTTGAGGGTTTGAGAGGATGAGGAAACCCCTTGATCCGAACCTTTCCCCCAAGGATGAGACGCTGTGCCTGTTCCCTGCTTTCGCAGAGACCACGCTCAACGAGGAGAATATCCAAACGAACCTTTTTCATCCTCAATGGTCACGAGTGATAACAAAACGAGACAGAGTAAGGAGTTCGGAGAAATCCCTGGGAAGAGCCTCAAGCAGTTGGCAGGCTTTTTGGAATTGCTCTTCCATCATCCTCTCCGTTTCCAGGACACCCTTCATGCGAACAAGCGTTGCCTTCTCCTGGACAAGGTCCTTCCCCGCCGTTTTGCCCAAGCGAGCGCTCTCCTGAGTCACATCGAGAAGGTCATCCTTCATCTGAAAGCACTCTCCAAGAAGCAGACCAAAACGAGAAAGGAGAGTTTTTTCCCTCCGGGAAGCGCCGCCAAGTATGCCCCCACAGAGCACCGCAGCCTGGATGAAAAGGGCGGTTTTGCGACGGTACATGTCAAGGATTTCCCCCTCGCTGACCTCCTTCCCCTGGTAAAGGAGATCCAAAACCTGCCCACCAACCATCCCCTGGTTCCCCAGGGCACGAAGCAACACCTGGAGTACTGCCAGGATTTTTCGGGTACCGAAAGTACGCCGGAACTCCCGGTTCTCCGTGAACATTCGCAATCCCTCAACAAGGAGTGCATCCCCTGCAAGTACCCCCATTGCCTCTCCGAAAGCCCTGTGGAGACTCGGCTTTCCCCGGCGAAAGTCATCGTTGTCCATGCAAGGGAGATCATCGTGCACTAGGGAGAACGAGTGAATCATCTCGATCCCGGCAGCAAGAGGAAGCACCTTTTCCTCGCCGACGTGGTAGGCTTTTGCCGTGGCAAAAAGGAGAGAGGCTCGAAGTTTTTTCCCCCCTGTGGCGCCGTATACGACCGACTCCCAGAGAAGCGGCGGTACACCCTCTCGGGAGAGATGTCTCTTCGTGAATTCCTCAACAAGCTCGGCATTCCGTACCAGGAGTTCCTCAACTTCCATTCCCCTTGACCTCCTCGAGTTCCTTGCTTTTCCCAAGATACCGCACAAGACGCCCCAGGACACCGTTAATGAACCGCCCGGATTCCTCGGTACCGTACTTCTTCCCCAGCTCTACCGCCTCGTTGATAGAGACACTCGCCGGTATCCCCGGGAGGAAAACAATTTCGTAGGTGGCAAGGCGGAGAATGTTGCGGTCAATGGTTGCCATGCGGTACAGTGGCCACCCTTCGGCGATTTCCGTAATCAGGCGGTCGATTTCCCTCTCTTTTTCCTCCACCCCTCTGACCAGGGTGAGGAAAAAGTCCCTCGTATCCTCGTCCCAGGAAGCAGGCAAAGGAGTATAGGGAAGGATATCGTCAACTCCTTTCCGGCGTAAGTCCCTCTGGAAAAGGACCTGCAAGGCAAGTTCCCGGGCTTTCCTCCTCATGTCTTTAAGACTCCCTGGAGGGAAAAGGACGAGAGATGACCGGTAGCAAACCCCTGAACATAGATATTGATGTGGTCAACCCTTAGGGCAGTCTCTTTCTCGATTTTCTCCTTGACCCTTTTCTGAATTTCCCATGCAGTCTCAGGAACTCTCCGCTCAAGGGTCAGAATGAGAAAGAGATTCACCGAGAGGAGGTCTCCCCGGGCGTCAAGACGAATACTCTCCTCTCGGTTTTTCTCCAGAGATTCCACCCCCGGGATGCTCTGGAGAAGGCACTCTATGAGCTTCTGCAACACCCGGAAAGAGTACGTAACTTTTCCTTCTTCAAGGAGAACTTCGCAACCCTTCAATATTCCACTCCCTATACCCGCTCCAGATACTCCCGCGTCCGGGTATCAATGCGAACCCGGTCACCCCGGTTCACGAAAAGAGGCACCTGAATGGTCAGGCCCGTCTCGAGGGTGGCCGGTTTTGACCCTCCAGAGGCCGTATCACCCCGAACCCCTGGAGGGGTATCCACAACTTCAAGGTCGACAAAGGGCGGAACATTCACCGCAATGTATCTCCCCTCGTAGACGAGAAGCTCGACTTCGAGATTCTCTACTAGGAAGTCCTGGTTATCTCCCACAATTTCCTCGGGAAGCACAACCTCCTCATAGGTTTCGAGGTTCAGGAAGTGGAAATCCGATCCAGAACGATACATGAACTGAGCCCGTTTCCCCTCAAGGACTGCCCGGGCAACCTTCTCCCCAGCCCGAAAGCTCTTCTCCACCACAAGGCCAGTGTTAAGGTCTTTCAGCTTTGCCTTGATAATGGCTCCCCACTTGCCAACTTTTGTGTGCTGGAAGGCGGTGACGACGTACAGTGTTCCGTCCACCTCAATACAGGTTCCCACCCGTAGGTCGTTGCTTGAGATGTACTCAGGCACGGTTTTCGCCTCCTTTCCCATCGAAGGTTTCTGGAAGTGTGTCTAAAACCCTGCAACCTTCTTCCTCCACAAGCACCATGTGTTCCAGGCGCACACCTCCCCATTCGGGGGAGTACACCCCGGGTTCAACGGTTACCACCATACCACGGCGGAGAATAGCGGTACTCTGAGCGCTGAGCTTAGGTTCCTCATGAACATCGATTCCCACACCATGACCAAGACTATGGGTGAAGTACCGTTCGAAGCCGCTCTTTTGGAGAACTTCCCTCACCTTCTGATCCACAGCTTTCGCCTCTACTCCCTCCCGGATGAGTTCCAGCGCGGCAGTTTGGGCCTCAAGGAGAGCAGAGAACGCCTTCTGAAAGGATGTCTCCCGAACTTCACCCACCGGAACAACCCGGGTGAGGTCTGCACAGTACCCGTCAACTCTCACGCCCCAGTCAACGAGAACCCATTCTCCCCTTTTTACCTTCCTGGACGTTGGGCGGGCGTGAGGAAGGGCAGCCCTTTCCCCTGAGGCCACGATGGTCGGAAAAGCTACAGCCTCGCCACCTCGCCTGCGCATCCGGTATTCGAGTTCTACAGCAATCTCGTGTTCGCTGATTCCCTCCTGGATGAGGGGAAGAACATCTTTGAAGGCCTCCTCAGCAATGGTGACAGCTTTCTGAATGACTTGAATCTCTGCCTCGTCCTTCACTGCCCGTAAGGCATTCACCGGAGAAGGACAGGGGACGACCGGGCATTTCTTCTCCTCAAAGCGGCGAATGAACCCCACACTGGCCACGTCTTCGACAAAAAGACGGCTTGCACAGGAAGAGAAGAAGACGTCACAGATAGAGGCCACAGCATCCTGCTCAAATTCCACAATTTCTGCCTCAATGGCCAGCTCTTCCCTGCTCTGGGTAACATACCGACCATCGCAGAAAAAGAAGGTTTTTTCCCCAGGGAACAGGAGGAGGAAGCCTAGGGACCCCCGAAACCCCGAAAGATAGAAAACATTCCCCGGGGCAAGAACGAGAAGCGGACCTTCAAGAGCTTTCTCTAACCTTTCAAGACGACTCTGGAAGTTCACGGCTTCTCTCCCTCAGGAGAAAGGCTTCCATAGCCAGAATGTACCCAAGATGGGCAAAACCAGTGATCTGCCCCCAGCAGACCGGAGCAATGACCGAATGGCGACGGAACTCTTCCCGGGCATAGATGTTCGACATGTGAACCTCAACGGTGGGAACATTCACCGCCTTGATGGCGTCTCGAAGAGCAATGCTATAGTGCGTATACGCTCCCGGATTCAGGATAATACCATCCCACTTTCCCGGGGCTTCATGAATTTTGTCGATAAGCGCTCCCTCGTGGTTGGACTGGAAGATTTCAAGCTCTATACCCCGCTGTGTTGCCTCCTTCTGGAGAAGCTGCACCAGCTCTTCAAAGGAAACTTGACCGTAAACATCCTTTTCCCGTTCTCCAAGGAGATTGAGATTTGGCCCAAGAAGGCAGAGCAGTTTCATCCTTCCACCTCGCAAATTTCAGGAAGTACCTTAAGGATTGCCGCTTTCTCAACCTCGACCCCTGTGACCGGTTTCCCCAGGTCCGCAAGGAGTGTGCACCGTACCTTCTGACCCTCTCTCTTTTTATCCCTCCACAGAGCAGAGAAGAAAGCGTTCAGGTTGATTTTCTGGGGAACCCGAAGAGGCAGTCCAAGCTTTTCCAAGACCCCTTCTGGATGGCGTAGACCTCTTCGGTACCTATCCCCAGAGCGCATGCAAGGAACGCTTCTCCTCTCATCCCCACGCTCACTGCTTCTCCGTGGCGAAGCACACCGTAGCCCATTGCCTTTTTCCAGAGCATGCCCAATGGTATGCCCGTAGTTCAGGATACTCCTGAGACCCCCTTCCCTTTCGTCTTTTTCAACTACCGCCTTCTTGAAGGCGATGGACCTTGCGACGACCTCCTCAAGAACAGTCCCTTTTCGCCCAAGGATGTCTTCAGCATGCTCGAGGAGGAAGGTGGTAAAATCCTTCCCCTCGAGGAAGGCAGTCTTAGCCACCTCCGCAAGACCCTCCCGGTATTCTCGTTCCGGGAGCGTCTCAAGGAAAGAAAGGTCGATAAAGACCCCAGAGGGCTGGTAGAAGGTGCCAACGAGGTTCTTCCCTTCTTCGAGGTTCACCCCGGTTTTTCCTCCAACAGAACTGTCAACCTGAGCAAGGAGACTTGTGGGAATCTGGTAGTAAGCAATGCCCCGAAGAAAGGTCGAGGCCACAAAACCGGCAAGGTCGGTGATTACCCCTCCTCCCAGCGCAAGGATAAAGGACTTCCGGTCAAGGTCAAGGGCGAGGAGCCTGTGGTACACTTTTTCAACTGTGGCCAGGTTTTTGTGCTCTTCCCCGTCAGGGATAGCAACAACGTCAACGGCGTACCCTCGCTGCACGAAAAACCTCTGCACCCGCTCAGCGTGGAGTACCTTCACTAGGTCATTAGTGAGAATCACCCCACGTCGGGAGGGGAAAGGAACCTCTTGCAACCAGTCATCTCGAAGGAAGAGGGATGGACCGATGAATACCCGGTACGACCTTCCCTCAGACAAGGACACCACAATCTCGCGCACGGCGCACAATCTCCTCGGCAACTTCTTCTTCGGTGAGAAAGTCCGCATCAATTATAACATGGGCTCTCGAGTAGTAGGGAACCCTTGACTCATAAAGGGCCTGGAGTTCAGAGAAGCTCGGGTATTTCTTGAGAAGCGGACGACCTGTACTCTTTCTCAGGCGCTCGAAGAGGATGGGGAAGGAAACTCGAAGGAACACAGTGAAGAAATGTTCCCTGAGGATTTCTCTATTTTTTTCCCTCACAGGAAGGCCTCCGCCGGTGGCAAGAACCAGGTGACGCCTTGTGGCCAGCTCCGCAAGAACCTCTGTTTCGAGTGCTCGGAAGTACTCTTCCCCATAACGGGAAAAGATCTCGGGAATAGGGAGGCCCACTCTTTTTTCGATGATAGCGTCGGTGTCATGGAACTCCCAGCCAATTCTTTGGGCTACTCTCCGGCCGACACTGGTTTTGCCACAGCCCATGAAGCCAAGGAGAGCAATGTTGCAACGCACAGTCTGTATCTCCAGTTACAAGCCCCCTGAGGCTTAAGATGATGGGGAGGGAATCTGGCAGATCTCGCTGACCTTCTGAGTCTTTGTCACTATTGATACCCCTCCATTGACATCGTAAACTGCAGCAACGGCAGTGACAGTATCGCTGAGGCTTACTCCCACACTTTCGGAGACAAAAGGTGGGGTTGTATCCACCCCTGCAGACTGGCCGTTGATGGAGAACTCTACTTTTTTGACTACCGTGGCATCGTCTACCTTTAAGGCACAGCCAACTTGGACTGAGGATTCGGTGTCGCAGGATGGGCAACCGCTGCCCACCATGCAGAAGAACTCCAAATCCACGCTGGGCAAACCTTCAAGCATGCTGAACCCAAAATCGCCACCTCGGTAACTTACCGCGTGCGTTGCGTAGTCCGTACCGGAGAAAGTCACATTCACTATCACCACAGGAATGCGATTGGATCGTATGTACGCCTCCACATCCGGTGGCAAGAGGTCAACTTCCCAGGTTACTGAAGCATCCTCGATACCGGCAACAGAAGCCATGGGCGTTTGGGAAGGGATAACATCAATGCTCGTCTCTATGGTTCGTGTCAGCGCGGTAAGCACGGTTCCGTCGGTTTTCCTGTACTCAAGACGGCACTGAGTGATTTTCACCCCGACTTTATTGAGAGGAGTAAAGGTAAACCTGGTCAATCCCCAGTTTTTTGATTCAGCCGAGGCAGCAGAGAGGGAGGACACAAGGACCTCTCCGGTGATGCGCACCTTGGCTTTGGGAAACATGGGATTATCTGAAAACCAACCGCAACTCGAGAGGAAGAAACATACGCTCAAAAAGGCGCAGAGCACCAGATTTTTTCTCCTCATTCCCTTCCTCCTGAGACACGCCTTTCAGTACTCAATGACATGGGGAGTAAGGAACACAATGAGCTCTGTTTCCTTGTGGGTTCTGCTCCGGAGTATGAAGAGATTCCCGACAAGGGGAAGTTCGCTTAAAATGGGAATTCGAGTAATTCTTTCAATATCCTCGCTCCGGATGAGCCCGCCGATGACCAGGGTTTCCCCAGGGTGCAGACGTGCAGTGGTATCGGCATTCTTCACGCTCTTTTGGGGATCTCTGAAGGTTAAGCCAGCCAAGACATACTCCCGCTCAGTGTAGGTACTGACCTCAGGTTTTTGCGTGAACCACCACCGTCCCTTCCTGAGTGAGGACCGGGGTGACTTCGAGCGTAATACCCACCTCAAGGAACCGGAGCTCTCCAGGGATGAGACGACCCTCTTCATCTGTTTCGAGGTTCCGATAAGGTATGGAGTCACCCACGTGGATTGTGGCTGTTTTGCCACTGAGCGTGAGAATCCTGGGGTTCCCGACTAACCTTGCAAGGTTTTTCTCCTCCAGAGCCTTGATGGTCATTTCCACCAGGTCCTGGCGTTCCATAGTTCCTCCAAGACTGAGTTCTCCAAACGTGATTTCCCCTTCCTTGCCGCCAATAGCCCATGTAACTCCAAGGTCTTTGATTTTCTCCCGGTTAATCTCTACAAGTTTTGCGTCAATCATAATCTGCGGCAGTTTCCGGTCAAGGTTTGCAAGGAGCTGCTGCACGGCCTCCAGCTCTTCCTTTGTTCCCCGGACAACAAAGGCTTTCTGGGTGAAAGCATAGTTGACTCGTTCTTCTTCAGGGATAACAATTTTCAGGAGTTCCCGGATTTTCTCGAGCTGTTTTTCATCTTCGTAAATGTTATTGGAGAGATAGAACGTCCTCGTTTCCAGCGCCACGTCAATCTTTTCAAGAATATCCTGAACCCTGTGGAACTCCTCTTCCCTCCCCCGCACAACCAGAGCCCGGCTTGTGGTATCGACAGCGATGTGTTCGGGGGGAATGACCAGACTTACGATTTCCTTGGCTTTCTCCGGGTTCATGCTCTTTAGGGGGAACTTCCGCA
Source organism: Candidatus Caldatribacterium saccharofermentans OP9-77CS (assembly GCA_000347575.1). Classification (GTDB taxonomy): domain Bacteria; phylum Atribacterota; class Atribacteria; order Atribacterales; family Caldatribacteriaceae; genus Caldatribacterium; species Caldatribacterium saccharofermentans. The sequence goes on from APCU01000035.1 coordinate 10,542, forward strand.
CCTCAAGAAGTCCAAAGTTCTCCTCAAGTTTCCGCTTTTCTGCGATGATGATGTTCTCCCCAAGGCGCACCTGACCAAGGCCTTTCATGGTGAGGATGTAACCCAGGGCCTGGTCGAAGGTCAGATTCTCGAAAGACAGGGTGACGGTTCCTTGAACGGACTCATCCACCACAATGTTTACACCCCTGGCCTTAGCCAGGGCAAGGAGCACATCCTTGATGTCCGCATCACGAAAGTCGAAAGAAAATCGCTCTTCTCCCACCCCCGGAGCAAAGGGCCCCGTAATAAGCACGCTAACCAGGCGTCGATTGGCTTCGTCGTAGACCTCATAAGATACCGGGCTTTTGAGTTCAATCCAGATGCGAAGACCATCCCCAGTTTCTCGAAAAATGATACTTTTTACCGGTCCAATGTTCATTGGGCGTTCCGCGTAAGGAAGTCCCCGTCTCGCCCCCTGAATGTCAAGAACGATGTGATAGGGGTCGGGAGAGACATCTTCCCAGTTGCACGGAGCATCGAACTTGAAGGTGAGTTTGATTTCGACGTTGCTGGCCCGAAAGAAGAAATCCTTGAGTTCNAGNGCAAATGCNGAGGTAAGCCCCACACTCCACAGAAGGAGTACCCAGAACGCTACTTTTCGAGTGGAAATGCAAGCTCCCTCCCCTGATACGTGAGCACGACTTGCTTTTTATCTACTTTAACCAACCGGAGCTCTCCTGACAAGGGCTTTTCAGGGGTGAGGAAGAAAATTTCCCCATTCACTTCCACCACAACCACCTGCTTCGTAGGCGAGAGCACCACACCCTTCAGGGCAATCGATGGCGGTGTCTCTTCTGGAACGATTTGGAGCCTTTCGGAGCTTTCCTCGAAAACAGGAACAACCTCTTCCGGTCCCTCGGGAACCGGAGGATAGGCGAAGGAAAAGACGTTTCGCAAGCTGAGAATTTCCTCCTCGCTCAAAGGTGCGAGAAAGACCTCCTGTTCCTTTGGAGCCTCTCTGGACTTTGGCAGGGGGAAGACGGGCTGGTTCCCGCTACCCTCTTGGGCAAGGGAAGCAGGGGTGTTCAGTTTTTCGATGACACGAAGACTCAAAACACCAAGGATTGCCAGGGCTATGGCGAGGAGGGCAACGAGTACCGTTTCCCGTTCCTTCACGGCTTTCCTCCTCCAAGAAGATATGTGGAGAAGAGGATATCCGCCTTGAAAGCCTCCTCGTCTTTCCCAAAGGAGAACCCCTGGACCTGGATAAGCCGGGGGGACTGGCGGAGGTAATTCAGAAAAAAGAGGAAACCCTGGAAGGAGGTACGGACTGAACCGGAAAAGGGGAGTTCGGTGTACCCTTCCTGAGGCTTTGGGGGTTCTGGCTTCAGGGAAAGGAGCTCAAGGTGCGAGAGAAAAGCGGCATCCTCAATGGTGATGAGAAGATCCGGGATTTCCTTCTCTTCGGGAAGGCGTCGTGAAAGTGTCCGGGCAAGACTCTCGAGTTCTTGAAGACGCTCTTCAAGGCGTCGGAGTTCCACAACCTTTCTCTGAAGGACGGTGATCTCCTGGATAAGGCGCTTCTTCTCTCCTTCTAAGGCCGTTACTCGCTGCAGAAGAGGGGAAAGCACAAAATAGAGAACCAAAAAGAGACAACCAGTCCAGACCGCAAGGTACACTGCCCAGTGTTCTCTGTCTCTCATGGGCTTTTCAGCTCCATCGTCAGCCCGAATTCGTAGAGGTTATCCCGCCCAAGGGCGAGGGACGTAAAATCTACCGAGGAAAAGAAATCCCTGTATCGCGACAGGCTCCCAATGAAGTCAGCAATACTGGCTACGGTAGCTGCCTGTCCCCGACACTCCACCCTTTCTGAAGAGCAACGAAGCTCAGAGAGCGCAAGATCCTGGGGCATGTGTTTTCCAAGGATAGTGAAAAAGCGAAGCCAGTCTTTCTCTCGAACAATCAGCGACTCCAAAAGGCGCACCCTCTGTTCAATCTTCGTCACCTCACCTTGAACTTTCTTCAGCCTCTCTACCTCCTCTCGCAGGCGGGAAGCCCGAAGCTCGAGGGTGATGACCTCCTGTTTCAGGGATTGTACTCTGAGGCTGAATATCCCATAGGAAAAAAGGTAGAGAGCTGAAAAACCAAGAAGCACAACCACGAAAAAGAGGCGAGCCCAGTTCGGCGTTCGCCGGGCAATGTACTTCCGTGGCAGGAGGTTCAGAGTAACCCGGTATGGCACCTTCACTTCCATAGTGACGCTCCTAAAGCAGCAAGAAACCGCTCAGAGGCAATGGAGTCCTTCCCCAAGAGGAGTGGCCGCAACGTCTGGAAGTCGAGAGAGAGCTCCTGGGTAACATGTCTCCGGAGGGGATAGCACAGGGCTCCTCCCCCTGAAAGAAAGACCTGCTCCAGAACCTGAACACCAAATTCTGCCTGGAAAAAGGCGAAAGAACGCCTGAGTTCGGAAACAAGATCTGGAGAAGCCAGGGGTATAGCCTCTTCCAGCTGATACGGAACTCCTGCAGCACTCTCTCCTCGCCGGAGAATTTCAAAGGCCTCAACGGGTGAGAGGTGGAACTCCTCTGAAAGGGCGTCCCACACTCTCTTCATACCCCAGCCAAAGCTTCGAGAGAGGAGAACATGGCGATTGGCAAAGCAGATGAGAGTAGTTTTCTCGAAACCGATGTCCACCAGGGTGAAAGCCTGTTCGAAAAACTCCGGATGGAGACCCAAAAATCCTTTCACAAGGCTTGTAACATGGGGTTCCACGGCTTCTACCCGCACTCCTGCCTTGGAGAAAACATCAACGTATCTTTCCACCTCCTGGAGGGGAACAGCAGCAAAAAGGACCTCCATTTTCCCGCCATTTTTTCCGACGATGCTCCAGCCGACCTGGAAGTTCTCCTCATCAGGTATGAGGGAACGGGCCTCCCACTGGAGGGTGTTCTCAAGTTCTTCCTGAGGCATCTCAGGAAGGCTCACCCGCTGGAAGACCATCCGAGGATGAGAGAAGGAGAGGGTAGCTTCCCTGGGGAGGCGGTTGCGCTGAAAGAAGAGCCGAATATCCTCACTCGTCAGGGGAGCTTTTTCCGGAAACAGCACAAACTCCCCTACCCTCAGGAGAGCAAAATCCTTACCTTGCGCTTCACTCAGGCAAAACTTCAGGGCGTACGATCCCGTGTCAATGCCGAGCATGGTCTACCGGGAGAAGGGACGAATGAAGTTATTCTCTGCGTATACCACAGAGAGCTCTTTTCCCTCCCATCGAATGCCTGCCTGTAACACGACCTCCCCATTCTTTGTGAGAGTAATTGTATCACTTGTGATGGTGAATGCATAGGAAGGAGCAAAAGATGAAGGAAGGTTTGCAACTACAAATCCTTCCCCTTTTTCTTCAAGCAACGTCACAGCCTCGATGAGAACTCCTTCTCTTGTGTACTCCTCCTGGTATTCCCGGAGGTATGCGTTGATGGTGCGAATATGGAGGGCGATTTCCTGCGAAAGGAGAACGACCATCATGGCAGCTGCGGTGAGCATGACGCACACAGCAAGCTCGATACTCCCATTCTCCTTACCTCTTGAAGTACCCTGGAAGGACCTGAAGAGTATAGACCTCATCCCCGAAGGAAATCCTGACGGTCAAGGAATGCTGGAGAAGAGAAAACGCCACACCAGTGCATCCCTCGGCGATAGGGTTTGCAGTCCCCTTGTGCGCCAGAAGAAGGGAATTGCGAAGCGCATACACAGAAAGAGTAGAATTCCTCAGGCGGACAGTGAACCTTCTCCCACCCCCTGAAACCACGGCGTTATCCCCATATCGTGCAAGGTGAAAAACCGCATAGAGTGCTGAGAGCGCTTGCTCCTTCTCTTCAATCCGTTCGAGAATCGAAGAGAAGAGACGGACACACTGGGCGAAAATCCCAAGAGCACCACAGATGACGACGATTCCTATGGTGATGCTGAGAAGTGCCTCAAGGAGCAGAAACCCCCCGCTTCCTGAGCGTCCGAAGAGCAAAAATCTCCCCTCCATCCTCCCTGGTGACTACTACCTCACAGAGCACCGTTCTGGGTGAGAATTCCCTGACATCCCACCGGACGATGAGTCCATCAGTTCCCCCCGGGGGTGAGGGAGGACACCCTGTACTCTTTATGGACTCCATGGTGTTCACCGCAAGCATCAGAGCCTGGGTTTTGAGTTCTGCCGATGCCCTGACTACGAGGAGGATACGGACCTCAAGGAGAACAACACCCACAAGGAGCGCAAGAAGACTCAAAGAAACGGCAATGCCCACAAAGGTCGCACCGGAGTCATTGCGGCGACGTGTCACTGAGTCGCACCCTTCCTGTGACCGGAGCGATAATGATGTATTTCCGCTTTTTGGGCGTTCTCAGGATAACCGTTCCCCCACACAGCGGGGTTCCCGAAGGCAGGAAACGGAGCTCATTGGAGGGGAAGTTGGTCGCGTACAGCGCGATACCCCCTGGCACAGGGTATATTCTGGTTTTCCCGTCTTTCCCCCGGAAGAGGAAACGATTCCCTACGACATCGAAGATAATCCTGGTTTGAACTGCTGCCTCAAGAGCCTCAATTCGTGCAAGACGTATGACACTTGCTATCTGCTGAGCCGCTCCCAAGAGAACGGATTCTCCCTGAAGGCGAGAGAGGGAAGGAACCCCCAGAGCCAGAAGCAGGGCACAGAGAGAAAGGCCGATGATGACCTCAAGGACCGAAAACCCAAAACAGTAAGTGCTTTTCCAGGGCATAAACAGCCGGAAAGCCTACCACCCTCGTGCCTCAATCTCTTCAAAAGCCCTCTTTGCCAGGCCACCGGCAATGTGGACACCCTTCGTCTCAACATCTTCCTCTTTTATTTTCTCCTCAAGGTACTGGAACGCCTTTTCCGGGTCTGCTCGCAGGATGTTCCGTACAGTCTGCACACTGATGCCGAGTTCTTCGGCAATCTCTTCTGCTGTTCGATCGAAAACCCTGTGAAGCACAAGAACCAAAGCTGCCTCAAGGAGCGAAGAGACCCAGGTCAGACGCTGGTACAGAACAATCTTCCTCGGTCCTCCAAGGAGACGAAGGCTTTGTTCGAAAACCCGGTAAGCAAGCTCCTCTTCCACAATGCTCCGGAATTTACCAAAACCCTCAAGAGACACCTCTTTCATGTCCCTCCTCCTTCCTGAAAGAGTGGTCCCTTCAGAGAAAATATACCCTTTTCATCGATTCCCGCAAGGTATGTCCTCGTATCATGTCCACACACTCTGCATCCGTCAATCCGCAACGTTCGCACAATGTCTCCTATGGCCTTCCCGTAGACGTTACTTGCCTGCTTTGTCGTCACAACGAATTTGGACAGGACGATGGTACAGTCCACAATATGGGGGACAGCATAGCCTCCTGCAGCTTCCGCAGAAGTCTCTTCGTGGCTGGAACGCTTCTGGGAGATGAAAATCGCCGTCTGGTAAAGGGATTTCATCGTATGGTAGAGCTTTCTCACAATACTCCTGGCCATCATTTCCTTGCCCTCGTAGAGACCGGTGATGGAATCGATGACAACGTGCTGCACTTTGTGGCGACGCACTACACTCTCCACAAGAGAAGAAAGAGCAAGCACATCGTCTCGAAGCTCAGCGTGCTTGGCGGCATCGGCCAGAAGGATATTCTCCGTGACCTGTTCCCAGGAGACACCCAGCGATTTTGCCCGTTCCCGGACGCTTTGCACGAGAAAGGGACCCGGGAGTTCCACAGTGACAAAGAGCACCTTTTCTCCCCTCTGGGCCTGAGCAAGAGCGAATTGCTCGGCTATGAGCGACTTTCCTGTATCGGGGACTCCAGTGAGGTGTACCACGGCAAAGCGAGGGAATCCCGGGAGAGGAACTCTCTGGGGTTTCTCATCCTTCCAAATTAAGCGAAAGAAGAGATTATCAAGCCCCGGTACTCCTGTGGGAACACCCTCAAGAGAAGGGGTCTCTCGTTCAAGCTCAGAAAACGAATACAATCCTTCAAGAGGCGCTTCTTTCCTTGGCTGCATTGGTCGTTCGTATTTCCCTAAAATACAGCTCCGATTATACCCCAAGGAATACAGGAGCGACAAGAGCTTCGACTGATTTTGGCCCGGATCTCTGGTGTTTCCCAGTTTCTAACAGTATACCCACACGCTCAAGAAAATTCCTCTTGCTTCCTGTAGCCAGATTACCACTTGCATTCTGCTTTCCCATTACCACACTGGTTATGCTCAAGAGGGATTTTCTGTGTCTGTTTGTGCCAGTGGGAAATGGGCATCTCCGTCCGGGTGCTCCCTTCTCTCAAGGTAGAAACTTCAAAGAAGGCCGAGAGGGTTCTAAAGAGATTTTCCCATAACTATCAAACTACTACCAAAGCAGGGTTTTCAGGATGACCAGATGGCCAAAAGCCTTGAAAAATCTGGTGGAGATGACGGGACTTGAACCCGTGACCTCCTGCTTGCAAAGCAG
>APCU01000036.1 GCA_000347575.1 Candidatus Caldatribacterium saccharofermentans OP9-77CS
GCAGCGGTGAGGGTGGTCTTCCCGTGGTCCACGTGTCCAATGGTTCCGACGTTAATATGGGGCTTTTTCCTTTCGAACTTCTGCTTGGCCATAGGGTATCCTCCTTGTAGTAATCTCTCTAAAAAAGAAAAGTGGAGCCTACGACCGGGATCGAACCGGTGACCTCACCCTTACCAAGGGTGCGCTCTACCACTGAGCTACGCAGGCTTCTATTCTGGTGGGGAGGGTAGGATTCGAACCTACGAAGGCTATTCAGCCGACGGATCTACAGTCCGCTCCTTTTGGCCACTCAGGCACCTCCCCACACACTGGAGCCGGTGATCCGACTCGAACGGACGACCTGCTGATTACAAGTCAGCTGCTCTACCAGCTGAGCTACACCGGCAAGAACGCCCTTTGCGCGAGCATAAATATACCCAAAGGACAAAGCAGTGTCAAGGGTTTTTGGAATAAAGAATTCGGCCGTCAGCGAGCGCCCCGAACTTTAACGACGAGCTCTACCTCAACCGGTGCCCCAAGTGGAAGCCCCTGCACTCCAACAGCAGAACGGGCGTGCTTCCCTCTCTCGCCAAAGAGCGTCAGAAGGAGGTCTGAAGCACCGTTGAGGACCCTGGGCTGCTCGGTGAACCCCTCACCTGAAGCCACGAATCCGGTGAGCTTCACAACTTGCTCTATTTCCTCCAGGGTTCCCACAATATCCTCCACCACGCTCAGGCAGTTGAGGACGCAGAGCTTCGCCGCTTCATACCCCTCCGCAACCGTGAGTTCCTCCCCAAGCCTTCCCCGGTAACGGAGCTCTCCCTGCCAGAAAGGGAGCTGCCCTGAGGTCCACACGAATTCCCCCACAAGAAGACCAGGAACATACGCCCCCACAGGCTTCGGGGGAGGGGGCAAGACATACCCAAGCTCAGCAAGCCGCTCTCGAATGCTCACTTCCGCCTTCTCCTTTCTTTTCCTCCTGCTCCCTTATATAATAATCTCCAAAAGACCACCGGGAAAGGACCATGATGCAGGAAGGGCACCTCAAAACTCTTGCCTCAATATACGGAATCGCCACAGAGTACCGGAACATTCGGGGGGAGAGGATTCAGGTTCCTCAAAAGACCCTTGTGGCGCTTCTTCGAGCAATGGGGGTTGAGGATTTCTCCCCAGAGGGCCTGCACGAAGCCATCGCCTTGGCGAGAGCAAAAAAGAGTACCTTTGATTTTGTGATTCGTGTTCTGAGGAAGAGAACGGAAAGACTCCGGGTACCTCCTTCTTTTGTCGGGGGGGAGGCACGTATCAGCAACGAGCGTGGGGAAGTGGTGTTCCGCTCACGCGTTACCTCCCCTGTCCTCTCTGTACTCCTCCCCCCGGAATGCCCATGGGGGTACTACAACCTCACCATTGCTTCTTCGAACGGAGAACTCTCGTCGCTTCTCATCCTCTCTCCCGTAAAGGCCTACCTTCCTCCTGAGAGAATCTGGGGCATTCACGGGGCACTCTTCGCCCTGGCCACAGAGAGGAACCAGGGTATCGGGGACCTCAGGGATTTACGGGACCTTCAGGATCTCGTGGTACGTGCTGGAGGACGTTTCCTGGGTCTTCTTCCCCTCCACCTTATGCCCAAGGATGGTCCCCAGGGAACCAGTCCCTATTCTGCCTCCTCGCGGCGACTCTTCGACCCCATCTACCTCCCCCTTGATGAGGTCCTCTCGCTCTTTCCAGAACTTTCCCTCTCCATCCCCCCGGACCCCAACCCTTCGGAGAATCTCATCAACTACGAGCTAATCTGGCGGGAAAAAGACCGTTTTCTCCGGAAGGTTTTCCAACACTTCTTCGAGAAGCGAACGGAGACTTTTGCCGCTCTCTGGAGGGAATTCCAGAATTTCTTGGACCGCGAAAAAGATCGGGTGATTTGGGCCTCGCTGTACCAGGCTATTGCCTCTGAGGCAGGGCCGGACTGGCGGAAGTGGCCCGTTCCTTTTCGGGAAAGAAACGAGAAAGCCCTGAGGGACTTTTTCCAGGCTCGCGAGCAAGACGTTCTCTACTTTGCTTTCCTTGAGTGGCTCATGGACCGCTTTCTGGAGCGTATCACAGAGAAACACCGTATCCTCTGCTTCGACATTCCAGTGGGTTGTGCACCTTCAGGGATCGAAAGCTGGCTCTGCCGGGAAAGACTGGTCTTCAATTTCACCGTAGGAGCACCTCCTGACGATTTTTCCCCCGAGGGGCAGAACTGGGGATTCCACCCTTTCTCTCCCTGGAAGATTCGAGAAAACCATTATGCCGATTTCATTGCCCTTCTCCGGGACAACATGCGCTTTGCCCGTTTTGTGCGCCTTGACCACATCATGGGGCTCAAGAGGCTTTTCTGGATTCCCGAAGGCGGCAAACCTTCTGAGGGAACATACGTTCAGTATCCCTTCCGGGAGCTCCTTGCCATCCTCACCCTGGAAAGCACAAGGCATGAGGTCATCCTCCTCGGTGAGGACCTGGGAACCGTCCCACGCTTTTTGCGCAGTGCCCTGAGAAGATCCTCCATTCTCTCAACCCGGGTGTTCTACTTTGAGCGGGAAGGTTCGTCACCACGCCACCCCCAGGAGTACCCCCCAAAGAGCTACGCCACCCTGAATACCCACGACATGCCACCTCTTCTGGCATTCCTCGAGGGAAAAGATGTCCTTCTTCGGAAGGATCTGGGAATCTTCACGCCCGAGCAGGCTGCCGTGCTCCTTGAGGATCGGAAGCATTTCCTGGAGGAATGCCTGAAAAAACTCCAGGAGTGGGGCTTTCTCCAGGAAGACAATTCCACACCACAGGCGTTGCTTTTTGCCCTTTGCCGGTTTCTCGCCGCAACACCTTCCCGGGTCGTTTCGGTGAGCCTCGACGACCTTCTTGAGAGCACCACCCAGGTGAATCTCCCGGGGACTGTTGAGGAGTACCCGAACTGGCGATACCGGTTACCTGTACGCTGGGAAAAACTCAGGGAGCGACTGACTCACCTTGCCACCATCTTTTCTCCAAAGGGAGGAAGGACAGAGTATGTCCAGAATCTATGACGTTATCGTTGTTGGCGGAGGACACGCTGGATGTGAAGCGGCCTGTGCTGCAGCGAAGATGGGACTCAGAACACTCCTTATCACCATGTCCATCCACCACATTGCCCTTATGCCCTGCAACCCTGCCATCGGTGGTCCGGGGAAGGGTCACGTGGTTCGTGAAATCGACGCCTTAGGGGGACTCATGGCCAGGGTCACAGATGAGTGCACCATCCATATCAAGCGGGTCAACACTGGCAAGGGACCTGCGGTCCAGACACTTCGGGCCCAGACGAAGCGGGATCTCTACAGCCTCACCATGCGACGGTACCTCGAAGCGCTGCCAAACCTTTTTCTCTTTGAGGGAGAGGTTGAGGACATCCTCCTTGAAAGAAATGGTTCGGTGAAGGGAGTTCGGGTCAAGCACGGAACGGAGTTTCTCGCCAAAGCGGTTGTGGTCTGTGCTGGGACGTTTCTCAACGGCATCATCCGCATCGGAGAGCTTTCGTACCCTGCGGGTCGCCGGGGGGAGTTCCCTGCCCAGTCCCTCAGCCAGGCACTGAGGAGACTCGGACTGCAACTTGGGAGGTTGAACACCTGCACTCCTCCGCGGCTTGACCGAAGGACAGTAGATTTCTCCAGAATGGAGGAACAGAAAAGCGACGAGGAACCGCTTTGCTTCTCCTACGACAGTACCCCCCGTGTCTACGAAGGACAGTCGGTGTTCATCACCCGGACGACGAAAACGACTTGCGACATCATCAGGGCCAATTTCCACCGTTCACCCCTCCTTTATACGGTTGCAGAGAGCTCTCCTGTTCGTGAATGTCCCTCTATTGAGGACAAGGTTTACCGGTTCCCCGAAAAGGACCAGCACCTCATCTTCATCGAACCTGAAGGAGAAGATACCAACGAGGTCTACGCCCAGGGGATTTTCACCTCCCTCCCTGAAGACGTCCAGTGGATGGTTGTACAATCCATCCCTGGCCTTGAAAACGCCCACATCGTTCGCCCAGGATATGGGATTGAGTACGACTACGTTCTCCCCACACAACTCCATCCTTCACTCGAGTGCAAGGACATCCCTGGGCTTTTCTTAGCCGGGCAAGTCAACGGAACCTCAGGCTACGAGGAAGCCGCAGGCCAGGGAATCCTTGCGGGAATCAATGCGGGAAGGTATGTCCAGGGCAAGCCTCCGCTCATCCTCCGGCGGGATGAAAGCTACATCGGGGTCATGGTGGACGACCTGGTGACAAAGGGGGTCACAGAACCCTACAGGTTGCGCACGGGCAAGGTTGAATACCGCCTTTTCATCCGTCACGACAACGCTCATTACCGGCTTTCCCAGTACGCCTACGAGGTGGGGACCATTTCATGGGAACGGTACGCCAGGATTGTCGAAGAGAAACGACAGATCGAGGAAGAAATAGCACGGCTCAACCAGCTAACCATTGCCCCAACACCAGAACTCAACGCCCTTCTTGAGAAGAAAGGCATGCCCCCTCTTCGAGAACCGATACGAGCTGCTCATCTCCTTGCCCGGCCTTCAATCACCTATAGAGATCTTGCGCCCTTTGACCCTGCAAGACCTTCTTTGCCCCCCCAGATCATTGAGGAGGTCGAAATCGAAATTAAGTACAAAGGATACATGGAGCGGCAGAGGCGGCAGATTGAAGAGTTCCGGAAGCTCGAAAATACAATCATTCCACCTGGATTTGACTTCTCTAAGATCAGGGGTCTCTCACGGGAAGCCCGGGAACGCCTCGTGAAGGTGCGTCCCGGAACCCTGGGGCAGGCTGCCCGAGTTCCGGGAGTCACCCCGTCGGACATCATGGTACTCCTTGCCCATCTCTCCCGGAAATGACAGGCTAATAGAGCTCGAGGTACCTTTCGATTTCCCAGGGATGAACTGCCCGCTGGAATTCTTCCCATTCCTGGCGCTTGGCTTTGAGGAAGTAGTCAAGGATGTGGGGAGTCAGGGCGCTCTTGACAACCTCGTCCTTCTCCAGCGCACAGAGCGCCTCCCCAAGGTTTCGCGGCAGATGACGGATGCCCCACTCCTCCCGTTCCTCAGGGGTGAGGTCGTAGAGATTGATGTTATTGCAGGGACGGCCGGGATCAAGCCCCCGTTCAATACCGTCAATTCCAGCTTTCAGGATGACGGCAAAGGCAAGGTAAGGATTACAGGAGGGGTCAGGACTGCGGAACTCGGCCCGTGTCCCTTTCCCTCGCTGAGGTGGAACCCGAACTAAGGGGCTCCGGTTCTTTTCGGCCCAGGCAATGTACACGGGGGCTTCATACCCCGGCACGAGACGCTTGTAAGAATTCACCAGGGGGTTGGTGATGGCGGTGATGGCAGGAGCGTGTTCGAGAAGGCCTGCGATGAAGCCCTTGGCAACACGACTCAAACCGTCAGGACTCTGGGGGTCGTAGAAGAGATTCTCTTCACCCCAGAAGAGCGAAAGATGTGTGTGCATTCCTGACCCGGGAACGCCGTAGAGGGGTTTGGGCATGAAGGTTGCAATGTACCCCTTTCGAAGGGCAAGGGTCTTCACCGCAAGTTTCAGGGTGATGAGGTTATCGGCAATTTTCAGGGCATCACCGTACTCGAAGTCGATCTCGTGCTGCGATGGTGCCACCTCATGGTGTGAGGCTTCAATCCGGAAGCCGAGCTCCTCAAGAGCAATGACCATATCCCGTCTGAGGCTTTCCTCAAGGTCAAGAGGGAGAAGGTCAAAATAGCTTCCGCGGTCGCTTACCACCACCCGTCCCCCTTCGTGCTTCAGGATGAAGAATTCCGCTTCCGTTCCAACTTTCAGTTCAAATCCTTTCTTCCGCGCTTCTTCGAGGACCCGCTTGAGGTTGGTTCGAGGACAGCCTTCGAAAGGAGTACCATCAGGCCGGCGAACATCACAGATTACCCTGGCAACCCGTTCCTCCTCCCAGGGGCAGACGATGAACGTGTCGAGATCAGGAACAAGCTTCATATCCGACTCCTCAATCCGGACGAATCCCTGGATGGAGGAGCCGTCGAAATTCACTCCTTCCTCCAAAGCTACCGGGAGCTTCTTCGCTGGAATTTCAACATTCTTGGGAATGCCAAGAACATCCACAAACTGCAGACGGACAAAGCGAATGCCCGATTGCTCAACTTCTTTAAGGACTTCTCGAACTTCCCGCATTGTTCATCGCCCCTTTTCTCCCACAAGCTCTCTGAAGCTCCTCTGCCACTCCTTCTTGAGCTCTGCGATCTCCTCTTTCTCTTTCTCCACATACGCCTTCCCTTCAGCACACATCCTCAAAACTTCCCTGGGTGCGGTACTCCCAAAAGTAGACTTCCGGGTTACAGAGTTCTCTTCCAGAACCACCATCCGCACGCCTTCGTCGAAAAGATGTGCCCATTCTCCGAAATCCTCGGGCACAAGGTCTCTGAGCGTCCTGCCCTCTCCGATGAGCTTCCGCACCACCCTTCCCACAAGCTCGTGCGCCTTCCGGAAAGGTAACCCCCTGGTGACGAGGTATTCACAAAGATCTGTGGCGGTTAAGAATCCCTCTTCAAGGGCTTTTCGCATGCGCTCAGGCTGGGGGAAAACATGGTCCACAAGCCGCGCTGCGATGGTCACCACTCCCAGTCCCTCGTTCACTGCCCGGAAAAGAGGACGCTTATCCTGCTGGAGGTCGCGGTTGTAGCTTAAGGGCAGGCCCTTCAGGGTCACCGCAAGGCTCACCCAGGAAGAGAGGATTTCTCCGGTCTTTCCCCTGATGAGCTCGGCAACGTCAGGATTCTTCTTCTGGGGCATGATACTGGATCCAGTGGTGAAAGCATCGTCAATCGTGAGGAAAGAGAAAAAAGGCGTGCTCCAGAGGACCACTTCCTCGCCAAAACGCGAAAGGTGCAGCGCAAGAACGGCGAGGGCGTGGAGCACATCAAGAATGAAGTCCCGGTCAGAGACGGCGTCCATGGCATGGTCCTGAACCCGTGGGAAGGCAAGGAGCTCAGCCACAAAAAAGCGGTCGAGGGGGAGCGACGTTCCGCAGAGGGCAGCCGAACCCAGGGGGGAAACGTTGACCCGGCGTAAAGCTTCCTTCAGACGTTCGATATCCCTCTGGAGCATGAAAAAGTAGGCCAGAAGGTGGTACGAGAAGAGCACGGGCTGTGCAGGCTGTAGATGAGTAAAACCGGGCATCATGATATCCCGGTATTCCTCTGCCTTACGGAGAAGGGCACTCTCAAAGGTGAGAACCCCTTCTATGCACTCTGCAACCTTTTCCCGGAGATACAGCCGCTCGTCAAGGACCACCTGGTCGTTTCGGCTCCTCCCGGTGTGGAGTTTTCCGGCGACCTCTCCAACCCGTTCACGGAGCGTAATCTCCACAAGGCTGTGCACATCCTCAAAGGGTGAGGGATCGATCCGCCCCTCCTCAAGGTCACGGTAGACCTCTCGAAGGCCAAAGATAAGGCAATCTTTCTCATCCTCACTCAAAAGCCCCGCCCTGGCAAGACCAAGGCAGTGGGCAATGCTGCCCCAGATGTCATAAGGGTACAGGAGATAGTCATCACCAATAGAGGTCGAAAAGGAGAAGACCTCGGCATCGAGATCTTTCTCCATCCGACTTCCCCACAGTCTCATGTCACTCACCCTGCTTCTTGTGGCAGCGCCTCAGGACCACCGCCTGCGTCCGGGAAGGAAGGCTCCAGATAGTGATGAATCCCTCGCTGGCTTTGTGGTCAAAGAGGTCCCCCTTGTCGTAGGTGGCGAGGGCAAAGTCGTAGAGGGAGTACTCGGATTTCCGTCCTACAACACGCATGCTTCCCTTGTAGAGCTTGATTCGAACCGTTCCGGTAATCCTTCGGGCAAGGCTCCGCATAAAGGCGTCAAGGGCTTCCCGAAGCGGTGAATACCAGAGACCCTCGTAGACAAGCTGAGCATACCGCTCCTCAAGGTACGGCTTAAAGTGTGTAACCTCCCTCGGAAGGATGAGTTGCTCCAGATCCCGATAGGCTTCAAGAAGAATAAGGGCCGCCGGGCATTCGTACACCTCACGGGACTTAATCCCCACAAGGCGGTTCTCGACATGGTCAATCCTCCCAAAACCGTGTTCTCCCCCAAGGCGATTGAGTTCCTCCACGAGGTTGACGAGAGAGTAGTACTGCCCCTTAAGGAGTCTGGGCACACCTTCTTCAAAACCAATTTCAACATACGCCGGTTCATCGGGAGCCTCTAAGGGATTCCTAGTCCAGGCAAAGACGTCTTCGGGAGGTTCAACCCAGGGGTCCTCAAGTACACCGCACTCGATACTCCGTCCCCAGATATTCTGGTCGATGCTGTACGGTCGCTCAAGTGTGACGGGTACAGGGATTCCATGAGCACTGGCGTACTCTATTTCTTCCTCCCGGGTCCATCCCCACACCCGTGCCGGGGCAACCACCTTGAGGTCAGGATTGAGCGACGCCACAGCAACCTCAATCCGCACCTGGTCGTTGCCCTTCCCGGTACAGCCATGGGCCACCATGGTCGCACCCTTCTCCTCGGCCACTTTCACCAGGTACTTAGCGATGAGCGGTCGGGAAAGCGCCGTGGAGAGGGGATACCGCTTCTCGTAGATTGCACCTGCCCAGAGCGCCGGAAGAACGTATTCGTTCAGGAACTCCTCCTTCACGTCAAAAACCAGCGCTTCCTTCGCACCGATGCTCAGGGCCTTTTTCTGAATTTCGGCAACGTCTTTCCCCTGTCCAAGGTCCAGCGTTACCGTGTAGACCTCTGCCTGAAACTCCTCCTGGAGCCAGCGTATGGCCACTGAAGTATCAAGACCCCCCGAGTATGCCAGAACGACCTTTTTGGCTGTACCCATTGTCCAAAACCCCCTTCTCAAAGACCTTCAAGAACCTCTTGCAGGACACTCACGCCGTGGTGAATCTCCTCTTCACTAATGATGAGGGGAGGCAAAAAACGGAGCGTGTCCTCGTTACACGCATTCACAAGGACTTTTCGCTCAAACATCCGGTGTGCTATTTCCTTTGCTCTCCCCGGAATCTCAAGCCCCCACATAAGGCCCATTCCCCGAACTTCCCGAACCTTTTCCGGGAAGTTGCGGCGAAGGGATTCCAGTTCCTGCCCGAAAAGCACACCCTTTTGCCGCACGGATTCAAGAAAAGTCTCACTGGCGATGGTGTCCACCACAACGCAGGCACTTCGGGCAGCAACGGGATTCCCACCAAAAGTGCTCCCGTGGTCCCCTTTCTTCGTAATTTCGACCACTTTCTCGTTCACAAGCACTGCCCCAATAGGGAGACCTCCTCCCAGTCCCTTAGCCAGGGTCACAATGTCCGGTGTTACCCCAAAGTGCTGAAAGGCGAAAAGAGATCCCAGCCTTCCAAGACCACATTGTACCTCATCGAAAATAAGGAGCACATCCTGCTCGTCACAGATACTCCGGAGGGCGGCAAGAAACTGTGGACTGCAGGGGTACACTCCTCCTTCTCCCTGGACCGGCTCAACGATGATGGCGCAGACCTCTTCTTTGAGGAGTCGCCGGACACTCTCGATGTCGTTGAGATCTGCAAAAAAAATCCCTGGTGGGAAGGGGTCAAGGTCCTGGTGGAACTTCTCCTGTCCGGTCAGCCCCAGGGTGAGCAGTGTCCTCCCGTGGAAGGACCGGCGAAAGGCAATATAGGCATATCGGTTGCCGTGCTTCCTCTTCCCGTAGAAGCGGGCCATCTTGAGGGCCACCTCGTTCGCTTCGGCACCGCTGTTGACAAAGAAAACCCTTGCCAGACCGGAGTACCGGACAAGGCGCTCAGCAAGCTCCACCTGGGGAACGTTGTAGTAGAGGTTGGAGGTATGGATCACTCGTTCCACTTCGTCGTGGATAGCTTCTTTGAGAGGCCGGTAATCATATCCCAGGAGGTTGACCGAAATGCCCCCGACGAAGTCAAGGTACGCATGCCCTTCGAGGTCGAAAAGGTAGGACCCCTTTCCTCCGGTGAAAACCACCGGCATTCTCTGGTATGTCCCCAGGAAATACCGCGCTTCTTTCTCAATCACTTCAAGCGACGTCACCATCTTCAGATCCCTCCAGAACAATCTTTGTGCCGGAAAGCCTTCCTCCCTTACAGAGCTCGGGAAGGTGCACAACTTCGCTTCCTTCACTGATGAACACCTCGCGGACGCATCCTCTGAGGATACGCAGCAGAGCCTGGAGCTTAGGGACCATCCCTCCACGTATCCTCCCCCCGGCAATGAGGTGTTCCATCTCTGCCAGGGTCAGGGTCGTAATCAGGGAATCCCGGTTTTCGGGATCCTGCAACACTCCGGGAACGTCGGAGAAGAACACCAGGTACTCCGCCTGCAGCGAGCGGGCAATGTGTGCAGCAACCCAGTCAGCGTTGACGTTTAGTGCCTGCCACTCCGAATCCCCGCAGATTGGGGAAACAACCGGGACAAATCCGTGTGCCCAGAGGGCGTGGAGGATGCGTGGGTCGACCTGCGTCACATCTCCCACCTGCCCAAGGTCGATTGTCTGGCCGTTCTTCTCCACTGTATACCGCTCGCCTCTTAAGAAAAAGGCGTCTCGTCCGCTGATCCCGCAGGCTGGAATGCCAAAGCGCAAAAAGGCACCAACCAGCATCTTGTTGAGAAGGCCGCTCAAAACCATCTCGATGACGTCCATCTCCTCTTTCGGGGTGACCCGAAGTCCGTCAACAAACTGTGGCACTTTTCCCATCTTTTGCAGGACTTCGGAAAGCTGCGGCCCTCCTCCATGGACCACCACCACCTGAGCACCTTCTGCAAGGAGTTCCCCCACTGCCCGGGGGAGTGCTTCCTCGTTCGGCGTCAGAAGCTTTCCGCTGACCTTCACCACAAACTTCATGGGAGTTCCCCCCTGCTTTAGCTATAGTGGCTATTGATACGCACGTAATCGAGGGAAAGGTCACAGGTCCACACGGTAAAGGAAGCATCCCCAAGCCCCAGATGAATATCAATGGTGATCTCTTTCCGGCCCATGACCTTCCTGAGCTCTTCCCTCGACGCCTCTTCCGCCCGCATCCCCCAGCGCACACAGGGCATACCATTGAGGAAAACGTGGATCCGCGAAAGGTCCAGAGAGACGCCACTCCGCCCCAGGGCAGCCATAATGCGCCCCCAGTTCGGATCCTCCCCAAAAATCGCGGTTTTCACGAGAGGTGATTCTGCAATGGTGAAGGCACAGCGCTTCGCCTCTTCTTCAGTCCGAGCTCCCCACACGCTGACCGTCACGAACTTAGTTGCCCCTTCTCCATCCCGAGCAAGGTCCTTCGCCAGCTCCTCACACACGAAAAAGAGTGCCTCACGGAAAAGGGAAAAGCCTGAAGAGTCCTTAAGGAACACTCCGCTTCTCCCATTGGCCAAGAGCAAGACCATGTCATTGGTGCTTGTGTCCCCATCCACGGTCACCCGATGGAAACTCCTGTCCACTGCCTCACGGAGCAACCTCTCAAGGTCCTCACGAGAAAGTGCAGCGTCTGTGATGAGGAAGGCTAGCATGGTCGCGAGGTTTGGCCGGATCATCCCAGCCCCCTTCGCAATGCCCGCAAGGTGAACCATCCGCCCGTTGCAGGAGAATGCAACAGCCCGTTCCTTAGGAAAGGTGTCGGTGGTCATGATAGCCTTGGCAGTTTCCCGGCTCGATTTCTTCTCCGGGAGAATCGCTGCAAGGCGCCGCAACCCCTCGTCGATTCTCTCAAGGGGGAGGAACTCTCCGATGACCCCAGTGGAGGCCACGGCAACAAGGTCAACGCTTGGGATACCAAAGTACTGCGCCGCTTTCTCCGCCACCCACTCGGCATCCTCTTCCCCTTTCTTGCCGGTGCACGCATTGGCCACACCGCTATTCACAACCACAAGCTGGAGGTGACCTCCCCTTTCCAGGTGTCGCTTCGTGACAAGAACCGGTGCCGCCTTCACCTCATTTCTCGTGAACATCCCCGCCGCAACGGCAGGGGTCTCCGAAAGGATTACCGCAAGGTCATTCCTCTCCTTCTTGATACCGCAGTGAATGCCAAAAGATGAAAATCCCAGGACGGCGTCCAGTCCTTCATCAAGGATGAAAAAACGTTCCCGCATCTCTCAAACCTCCTCACGGGTAGAGGACTCCCTCAGGAAGACCCACTCGCTCATCGATACCGAACATGATATTGAGATTCTGCACTGCCTGGCCTGAAGCCCCCTTGGTGAGGTTATCAATGGCCGAAACAATGACGACGTGTCGCGCTCCAACTTTTCTTAGACCCAGGTCGATGAAGTTTGAGCCCACCACCCACTTCAGCTCGGGGAAACGACCCCGGGGGAAGACCCTCACCCAGGGTTCCCCCGAAAAAGCCTGTTCCCAGAGGGTTAGAAGGTCCTCCTCAGAAACTTCCCTCGCCAGGGTGATGTATATCGTGCTTAGAATACCCCTCCTTACGGGGAGAAGATGGGGAACGAAGTGCACTTCGACTCCTTTCCCCCCAAGGACTGAGAGCTGCTCCGCAATCTCGGGACCGTGCCGGTGTGTCCCGATGTTGTAGGCCCGAAGATTCTCGTCAACCTCACAGAAATGCAAATCCTCACTAGCTTTCTTTCCGGCTCCAGATACGCCAGATTTACTGTCCACGACAACTGGAGGCACAACGAGCCCCTCCCGGAGCAAAGGGAAAAGCGGGATGATGACCGAGGTGGGATAGCATCCCGGATTCGCAACAAGGCGTGCTGTGCGAATGCGCTCCCGGTAAACCTCAGGGAGGCCATATACGGCCTCCTCGAGAAGATGAGGGGCTTTATGGGGAATACCGTACCACTGCTCGTAGGTTTCCCTGCACCGGAACCGGAAATCCGCACTCAGATCGACAACCCGGGTGGCTTCAAGAAGCCTCGGAATGTACTCCATGGCCACCCCGTGAGGAAGGGCTGTGAAGACCACGTCGACTTCCCGGGCACGATCGAGAACTTCCTGACCCGAAATCATAAGAGCAACCCGTTTCCGCCATGCTGGACAGTACTCCTCAAGGGACATTCCCGAAAAACGCTCACTGTGGACCCAGGAAATCTCCACCTTAGGATGACTGGCAAGAATCCGGAGAAGTTCAAGACCAGTGTACCCCGTACCTCCGAGAATCCCAACCCGTACCATCTTCTCCACTCCCTTCCGAAAGAAAAAGACCCCGCCAGACGACGAGGTCCTCTGCAGGGGTACGGCGAATGCCGCACGGTGCCACCCTGCTCCACTCATTCTGGTAACGGAAAAACTCCGGAACACCCTACTTGGGGACATCCGCCCCGTGCTTCGGGCTCAGCTCGTGGGCTCTCGCAACATCCCGGGACAAGGAGGGGACTTTCACCTTCTCCCCCTCGCTGTACCTCTCCCGAGGTTGCCTCCCATTCATTGCCTTTCCTTCCTGTCCTCCGTGTCTCTCTCCTCCGGTAGAAGAAAAACCTCAGACACGTGATGTAACAAGACCCAGCTCGCGCAGAACCCCAAGGAGCTTCTCTTCCTTCTCTTTCTCCAGAGAACAAAGTGGTGGTCGAGCCTCTCCAACCTCAAACCCCAAAAGCTGCAGGGCTCGCTTCACAGGAATGGGATTCGTGGAAAGGAAAAGCGCCCGGAAAAGGGGATAGAGGCGGAGATGGATGGCCCTGGCCTCCTCCATCTTTCCCTCCTCAAAGGCCAGAATCATCTGTTTGATGTCCTGCCCCACAAGGTGGGAAGCCACACTTACCACTCCCACACCTCCCAGGGTGAGCACCACAAGAGTCATGTTGTCATCCCCGCTGTACAGCGAAAAGCCCTGAGGAAGAAGCATGGCAAGGCGCGAAAGCTGGTCCGGGCTTCCTGAAGCCTCCTTCAGTGCCACGATGTTGCCGATTTCTGCAAGACGGGCAACCGTCTCCGGCTCAATGTTCACACCCGTACGGGAAGGAATGTTGTAGAGCATTATAGGGAGGTTCACCGCCTCAGCAATGGCCCGGAAGTGTCGGTACAGGCCCTCCTGGGGTGGACGATTGTAGTAGGGAGCAACAGCGAGAATCCCATGGACACCAAGCTTTTCGGCTTCCCGGGAAAGGCGTATCGACTCCTGGGTGTTGTACGTGCACGTTCCTGCGATGACCTTCGCTGTCCCTCCGATTTCCTCCAGGGCAAGGTCAAAAAGCCGCAATTTCTCTTCTTCCGAAAGCACCGGAGCCTCTCCAGTTGTGCCAGCAACTACCACTCCGTCGGAACCGTTCTCCACCAGGAATCTCAGAAGCTGGCGAAAAACTGGTTCGTTGATTTCCCCCCGCTCATCAAAGGGGGTTACCACCGCCGTGATCAGACGACCGAAGTATCCCTCCATGCTTTCCCCCCTTTAGCAGAGCTCGTCAAGCTGGAATTTCCGATGGAGCGCCCTTATGGCCTGCTCCATGTCCTTCTCAGCCACAAGGCAGGAAATGGTCACATGGGAGTCACTGGTTTGAAGGATTTCAATTCCCGCATCCCTCAGGGCCTCCACCACCTGGGACATCACTCCGGGGCGATCTGCCATTCCAGAACCCACAAGGGAAACCTTGGCACAGGGTGAAGTCATTTCAAAGAGGAATCCTTCTCGGGAAAGGATTGTCTGCACCTTCTCCTTCACCTTCTCGTCCACGACAAAAGCGGTACTTTCAGGGAAGAGGTTGATAAGATCGATGCTCACCCCGTGTTCAGCGAGCGCCTGAAAGAGCCGAAGTTTAAGCTCTGGCTGACCTCCAAAGCTCGCCCGGAACTGTGCTAGTCCCCTTCGATAGGCAATGCTGTACACTGGCCTTTCATGAGAGAGCACCCGCAGGCCTTCCCGCACGAGCGTCTGGATGTCGCAGATCAGCGTCCCCTTTCCCTCGTCATTCAGACTGCGCACCCGGATGGGAACCCGGTATTCCCGGGCAACATCCATGGCCTTGTGGTGGATGACCTTTGCCCCCTGCTGGACGATTTCTGCAGCCTCCGTGTACGTGAGCCCCTTAAGAATCTGGGCCTCAGGAACAATCCGGGGATCAGCGGTCATCACCCCTTCGACATCGGTGAAAATGTCGACATAGTCTGCCTGGAGGGCAACTCCCAAAACCACAGCCGTGGTGTCACTCCCCCCTCGGCCAAGGGTAGTGATTTCCCCATCCTCTGTGACTCCCTGAAAGCCCGCCACCACAGCCACATACCCATCCTTGAGGTACTTTGTAATCCGATCCGGTTCAACCCGAAGGACAGTGGCATCACCAAAGGACTTATTGGTGATGATTCCCGCCTGCCCTCCGGTGAGAGCGACAGCCCGAAGACCTACCCGACGAAGGGCCTGAACCATGATGACCGAAGAGATGATTTCCCCACAGGAGAGGAGAAGATCAAGATTCCGGGCATCGATTTCCGGAAACTCCTCCTGAGCCAGGGCAATCAGGGTATCGGTGGCGTATGGAGCTCCTTTCCTCCCCATGGCCGATACGACCACAACAGGAGCAAAACCCTCTTCATAAGCCTCCTTCACCTTCGTCGCCGCCTTCTGCCGGAGCTCCCGTGTGTGAACCGATGTTCCTCCAAACTTCTGGACAACGATGCGCATGAATCTCACCCACCCAGAGCGCGGACCACTCGCTCCATTGCCTCTTTGAGCCTCAAAGAGGGTGTCGTAAGGGAAATGCGCACAAACCCCTCACCGTATTTCCCGAATCCCACACCTGGTGTCACCACTACCTGCGCCCGATCGAGGAGAAACTCTGCAAAGCTCATCGAAGTGAACCCCGAAGGTACGGGAATCCAGACATAGAAGGTCGCCTTGGGATAGGGGAGGTCAAACCCAAGGGCCCGCAGGGTTTCCACCACAAGGTTTCGCCGCTCCGTATACACGGGGATAATGCCCTCCAGGGCTTCCTCGACTCTGGCCAGGGCTTCCACACCCACCCACTGAATGGCATTGAAAATCCCTGAATCGATATTGGTTTTCACCCGTCCCAGAGCCTCGATGAGCTTGGCATTGCCCACGGCAAAGCCAATTCTCCATCCGGTCATGTTGCACATTTTCGAGAGAGAGTGGAACTCAATAGCCACTTCCTTCGCTCCTTCAACCTCGAGGATCGAGGGAGCCCTGTACCCATCGAAGCTAATCTCCGAGTACGCCAGATCATGGGCAACGATGAAGCCAAACCGATGGGCAAGGCGAACGACTTCCTGGAAGAATTCGTAAGGAGCCGTACTCGAGGTAGGGTTGTTGGGGTAGTTCAGAAAGACGAGTTTCACCCGCTCTAGAAGGCTTTCAGGAAAGGCCGAAAAGTCGGGAAGAAAGTGGTTACCTGGAAGAAGGGGCAACGGGAGAGGAACACCCCCGGCGAGCAAAGTACCAATCTTGTACACGGGGTATCCTGGGTCACTGGCCAAAACAAGGTCACCGGGATCCACCACACACCAGGGAAAATGGGCAATACCTTCTTTTGAGCCGATGAGTGCCACGACTTCCCGGTCCGGGTCAAGGGAAACTCCAAAGCGCCTCCTGTACCAGGAAGCCACCGCTTCCCGAAAGGCATAGAGTCCCCGATACGATGGATACCGGTGATTTTCGGGATTCTGCACCTCCTGGCACATCCGTTCCACAAGGAAATTCGGAGTTGGCAGATCTGGATCCCCGATGCCAAGATCGATGATATCCTTCCCCTCTTCCCTTGCTCGGGCGATTTTCTTCTCAATTTCCGCAAAGAGATAGGGAGGGAGGTTCTTTATGCGCTGGGCAACGTCCACGTGTCTACCGCCTCCTTCAAAAGACGAGCTTCAAAGACCTCTTCAGCCGGCCCTTCAAGGGAGAGACAGCCATCCTCTTTCCACACCACACTGAGTGCCCCACCAGGAAGATGCACGAGGACCCTTCGCTCGAGCACGCCCCGGGCAACGCCTGCCGCCACCACCGCGCAGGCCCCGGTGCCACATGCCAGAGTTGCCCCCACCCCC
>APCU01000037.1 GCA_000347575.1 Candidatus Caldatribacterium saccharofermentans OP9-77CS
TTGTTTTCCAGAGTCGCCTGCGGAGCTACCGTGAGCTCCCTCTGCGGATGGCGGAACTCGGCATCGTTCACCGTCACGAGCTCTCCGGAGTGCTCCACGGCCTCATGCGGGTTCGCGCGTTTACCCAGGACGATGCCCACATCTACATGGAACCCCACCAGGTGAAGCAGGAAATCATTGGCGTCATCGACCTTGCCCTGTACTTCTACCGTCTTTTCCGTTTCGAGTACGAGGTGGAGTTGAGCACCCGTCCTGAAAAGTCCATCGGCTCCGATGAGATGTGGGAGATGGCAACGAGTGCTTTGCGGGAGGCCCTTGAGGAGGTTCGCATTCCCTACACGGTGAACGAGGGTGAGGGAGCGTTCTACGGGCCAAAGATTGACTTTCACCTTCGGGATTGCCTGGGACGGCGCTGGCAGTGCGGAACGATCCAGCTTGATTTTGCCATGCCTGAGAAGTTCGACCTTGTGTACATCGGTGCGGATGGCGAGCGGCACCGCCCGGTGATGCTGCATCGTACAATCCTTGGGAGCATCGAGCGCTTCCTGGGGATTCTCATTGAGCACTTCGCTGGGGCTTTCCCGGTGTGGCTTTCTCCGGTGCAGGTTGCGGTGCTTCCAGTGGCGGAGCGCCACGTTCCCTATGCCCGGGAGATTGCCGATCTTCTCGCCCAGCAGGATATCCGGGTCGAGTGTGATGAAGAGAACGCCACCCTGGGGGCGAAAATCCGCAAGGCTGAGCTTGGGAAAATCCCCTATATTCTCGTTGTGGGTGATAGAGAGGTGGAACACCGTACGGTGAGCGTGCGACGGCGACGAGTAGGTAACCTCGGGAGCATGGAGCTTGAGAGTTTCCTGGGACGCCTGCAGCGGGAAATCGAGGAGAAAACTGTGGATTAGAAGGGGCATGGAACGGGAACACCTCCACCGCGTTTTCTGGGACGCCCATGTGGGGAAGGAACAGAGGCGGGAGAAAAACCTGTTCAAAAGGGTTCATACGGACCTCGTATGGCTTGAGATTGCCCCTTTTGTGGAACCGGGTCTTCGGGTTCTTGATGCCGGTGGAGGCTACGGCCGGTACTCCGTGGCCCTGGCCCGGGAAGGGTGCCAGGTGGTGCATCTTGACCTCTCCCCTCGCATGCTCGAAGAGGCGCGGAAGATTGCCCGTCGCGAGGGGGTTGAGCAACGGATGACCTTCGTTTTGGGAAAAGTTCAGGATCTTTCGGCTTTTGCAGATCAGGCCTTTGATCTTGTCATCTCCCTCGACGCCCCGGTTTCCTACGCCTACCCTTCCGAGAAGCAGGCTTTACGGGAGCTCTGTCGGGTGACGAGGGGAACGCTCATCGTTTCCGTGGTGAATCGGCTTGGCCAGCTCCCCGTGGCTCTCGAGGTGGAGGCTCGCTGGCGGAAGGACTTCGCTCTTTCCCGGAAGTTCCTTGAGGAGGGAAATTGGGACCACCCTCCCTTTTTCCAAGCTATGGAGGAGAAGATTCCGCTGCTCTCCCGCTTGCTCTTCCCTCCCCTCCACGCCTTTCTCCCCATGGAACTCGTGAATGAGGTGGAATCCTCCGGTTTTCGAGTGCAGCGCGTGGTGGCGACGGGGACCCTTTCACGGCTTGTCTCTCCCAGAACCCTTCGGCGCATCGTCCGGAATCCGAAGCTCTACGAGGAATTCCTGAAGCTCTCTCACTGGTACGATGCCCATTTTGAAGTGCTGGGTGTGGGTTCAAGAGTGGCCTCGGGACTCCTTGTGGTTGCCCGGAGGGAGGGAGAACACCATGCCGGGGTGGTTTAAGCTCACCGCCCGGGTACGGGAGAAGGAGGCCTTCTTGCTCTGGCTTGCAGAAAATGGCACGCGGGGTGTGTGGGAAGTGGACGATAGAACCCTGGTGGCCTACGCGCTTTCCCCTTTTCCTCCTCCCCCGGAATCGCTTGTGGAGAGCTTTACCCAGGAGGAGGAAGCCGGAGAAGACTGGGAGAGGAAATGGCGGGAAGGGTTCACCACGGTGTGGGCTGCGGGGGATGTCACTGTTCGGCCTCCCTGGGAGAAAGCAACAGGAGCACCCTTTGACCTTGTTATTTACCCTGCCTTTGCCTTCGGCACAGGGCACCATCCCACCACCGTGCTGTGCCTTCGGATGATTCGGAAATACCTCAGAGAGGGTATGGCCTTCCTTGATGTTGGGACGGGGTCCGGCGTCCTTGCTTTTCTTGCCTGGAAGATGCGGGCCCGGCCCATCGTTGCAGTGGACTGCGACCCTCTGGCCTGTGCCGAGTTTGAGCGCAACGCCGCTTTGAACGGCATTCCCCGGGAGGACGTTACCCTTGTGGATGACTTTGCCCTGGTGCGGGGAACCTTCGATTGCGTTGTGGTGAATATCAGCGCGTCTTTCTGTCATCGCCATTTCAGGGACCTTTCAGGGCGCCTCCGGGAAGGGGGGCACCTTATCCTTTCAGGCTTTACGGAGAAAGACCTCATACCTCTCCTTGAGGGAGCCCACAGCCAACATCTTCGGGATGTGGAAATTGCTGAGGATTCCTCATGGGTGGTCGTGGTCCTGCGTCGCTTTCCTGTGGTATGATAGAGGGGAAGTGAGGTGAGGAACCTCTTGCGGATCGCCTTTGTGTATTCGGTGAAGGATAAAAAGCTTGTGGCCCTAACGAGGTACATGATGGAACTCTGTGAGCGGGCAGGGTGTTCGGTGAAATCTGTTGAGGTCGAGAACATGACCTCTCCGGTCAACTTTCGTCCCTTTGACCTCATCCTTGTGGGTGCCCAGGTGGTGAGTGCCTTTGGGGGGCGCATCTCTCAGGAGGTCGTGAACTTCCTGAATAGCGCCACAGGCATGGAGGGGAAACGGTCCGTTGCCTACATCCTTCCCTCCCTTTTCGGAACCGATAAGGCTCTGAAGCGCCTCATGGCCCACATGGAGAGGCTTGGGGCTTTCGTGGTGGATTTCGAGGCGGTGCGGGGAGAAAGGGAAGCCCAGAACCTCATCGAGCGGCATGTGAAGAGGGGATGATTCCTGTGGACCGCGGAAAGGAGAACATCCGCGATATCTTTGAGGAGTTCTTTTTCGGTCCCCTGGGGAGGTTCCTTGACCCCTTCCTGAGCGAGGAAGCACGGCAGCACCTCTCCCGGGCGCGACTTGAGCTTTTACGGGCTGCCCGGGCCTTTATCGATGCGGAAATTGAGCGGCTTGAGAGAGGGAAGAGGCAGGAATAAAAATGGTGCGCGGTGCTGGATTCGAACCAGCGACTTCCACCGTGTGAGGATGGCACTCTTCCGCTGAGTTAACCGCGCACGCTGCTTCAATTATACCTGAGTTTCTGGAAAAGGTCAACAGGAGAGGTCGGAAAACGGAGCCGTTGACAGAGAAGGAGGCTTCTGGTACTCTCAGGGGGAACTCTCTAAAGGAGGGAAAAGATGCGAAAGCTCTGGGTTTTCGGAATGCTCGTTCTTGCGGTGCTTGTCGCCGGCTGCACGGCGGAGATTGTCGTCCCCATCACTTATGGCTCGGCAATCATCTGTTCCGGGCATCCTGGTATCTACGGTGAGCTCTACGTTGATGGGGACTATGCTGGGTACCTCGGACCCAATGAATGTCGTACGGTTTCGGGCCTTGCTCTGGGGAGGTGGCACACTGCCCGTCTGTACCATCCCTGGGGTGGGGTGTACAGCCGGGATTTCTACCTCGAGTACTCAGGGAAGATTGTGACCATTGACTGATGAGAAGAACCGTTGCCGTTTTTATAGCCCTGATGCTTCTTGCCCTTCTTCTTTCAGGGTGCCGCATCGGGGTTGGGATTGGGGTTGAGGTCCGCCTGGGGTACGTGACCTTTCAGTCTGTGGATGAACGAATCAGCGGGCCCTTCTTCCTGGATGGGAAGAGGATGGGGGACCTTCCTCCGCTTGGAGCGATTCGGTGTCTTGTTACCCTGGATTTCCCCCATGAGGTCCGGGTGGTTTCGGCTTCGTGCCCCGGGGGAGTTTGCGTTTTCGTTTTCCCTCCGCCCTTTCAGCCTGGGGAGGTCATTCCTCTGAGTCTCACCGGGCGTCCGTGACTCCCCGCCGCTTGCAGAAAGACGCAACGGGACACCTGCTGCAGCGGGGCCTTCTCGGGAGGCAGACGTTCTGTCCGAAGAGGACAAGGAGCTTGTTGATTCTCCCCCAGAGGTCCTGAGGAAGCCTCTTCTGGAGCTCTCTCTCTGTTTCCTCGGGGGTTTTCGTGGCCACAAGGCCCCAGCGGTTCGTGATGCGGTGGACATGGGTATCAACGCAGATTGCCGGTTTTCCGAAGGCGAGACTCAGAACCAGGTTGGCCGTTTTCCTTCCCACTCCAGGGAGCCGCAGGAGTTCTTCTTCGCTTTCCGGGACCTTGCCTCTGTATTCCTCAAGGAGGATTCGGGCGATTTGCTGGAGCCTTTTCGCCTTTTCCCGGTAAAACCCTACAGGGTAGAGGAGGCGGGCGAGGTCCTCCTCGGGAACGCGCAGGAAATCCTCGGGTTTTGTGAAGGAGGTTGCAAGGCGCTGCAGGACCCTGTGGGTTGTTCTGTCCTGAGTCCGGTGGCTCAGGAGGGCTCCAACGAGAACAAAAAAGGGGTCTTTAGTGATGTTTCCCACCGTGGCATCTTGCCAGTTCCCAGCCTCTTTCTGTAGAATGGCAAAAACGTGGCGGATGTCTCTCTGGTCCACGAATTCATGATACCCGGTGGAAGGGGAGAAGACAAGTGAAAACCGTTATCCTTGTGCTCTATGTGGTGGGAATGCTTGGTCTTGGGTACTTTGCTTCGCGGCGAACCAAAAGTCTTGGGGATTTCTTCCTGGCTGGTCGGAACCTCGGTCCCTGGATTTCCGCCTTCGCCTACGGGACGACGTACTTCAGCGCCGTCCTTTTCATCGGGTATGCCGGGCGCATTGGCTGGGGGTTTGGCCTCTCAAGCCTCTGGATTGTGGTGGGGAACACCATTGTGGGGTCGCTCCTTGCCTGGCTCGTCCTTGCCCGAAGGACCCGTCGTCTCACCGAACACCTCAACGCTATGACCATGCCGGAGTTTTTGAAGGCAAGGTACGGGAGTGAGTTGCTGAAGGTTCTGGCAGCTCTTATCATCTTTTTTTTCCTTGTCCCCTACTCGGCTTCGGTGTACATGGGATTGAGCTATCTCTTCGATGCCGTCCTGGGTATTCCTTACCAGTACGCCCTCCTTTTTATGGCTGTACTCACGGGGGTGTACCTCCTCATGGGTGGGTATCTCGCGGTGAGTCTCACTGATGCCGTCCAGGGGATGATCATGCTCTTTGGGTCACTCTTCCTTGTGGGGTATCTTCTTGCCCGACCCGAGGTCGGGGGTCTGTCACAGGTGGTTACAAGGCTCGCCCAGGTGGATCCCCGTCTTGTGAGTCCTGTTGGACCCCCGGGGTTCTGGCCGCTTTTTGGCCTTGTGGTGTTGACGAGTCTTGGTCCCTGGGGTTTGCCCCAGATGGTGCAGAAGTTCTATGCCATCCGGAGCGAGAAAATGGTCACCACTGCCACTGTGGTGGTGACTGTTTTCGCTCTCATCTGTACTTTTGCTGCCTATTTCTCCGGTTCCCTCACCCATCTTTTCTTCCAAGAACCACCCCTGGTGAACGGAAAAGCTGAACCGGATCTCCTTATGCCCCACCTCATCGCTACCGTCATGCCCCCATCATTTGCCCTGATTTTCCTCCTCCTTGTTTTCTCGGCCTCCATGTCCACCCTTTCCTCTCTTGTCCTTGTCTCCTCTTCAGCTGTGGTCATTGACCTTCTCCCCCCGGCCACCCGGTCGAGATCCCTGCTTTTCATGCGGATGCTCTGTGCCGTTTTCGTTGCCCTTTCTCTCTTTCTCGCCCTTTCTAAGATTTCCTTCATCGTGAATCTCATGTCGATTTCCTGGGGAACCGTGGCCGGGAGTTTTCTTGCTCCATACCTCTACGGGCTGTACTGGAGGAGAGGGAACCGCTGGGGAGCTCTGGCGAGCATGCTCTCAGGGCTTTCTGTGGGATTTTTAGGAGCTGTCTTTTTTGGCTTCCGCTCATCGGTGCTACCTCTTTTGGGGTCTTTCGCCATGCTCATTCCTCTTGGAGTTTTCCCGGTAGTATCGCTTGTTACAGGAGGTGGGGAAGATGCGTGCGTGCGTCTTTGAAGGGAAGGAGAGGTGGCGAATCGTTGAAATTGATGACCCCCGTCCTGGCCCACAGGAAGTTCTCATCCGGGTGAAAGTGGCGGGAATCTGTGGAACGGACGTCCACATTTTCCGGGGGGAGTACTTCCAGCGTTTCCCCATCATTGCAGGGCATGAGTTCTCGGGAGAGGTGGCCGCGGTAGGGGAGGGAGTGACCGAGTTCTCCCCAGGGGAGCGGGTGACTGCCGACCCCAATATCTTTTGCGACCACTGCTACTTCTGCAAAATCAACAAGAACAACCACTGCCTGAATTTCGAGGCCGTGGGAGTGACAAGGAACGGAGCCTTTGCCGAGTACGTGGTCGTCCCCAAAAAGTGTGTTTTTCCTCTCCCCGAGAGAGTGAGTTTTGCCGAAGGAGCTCTGGCAGAGCCTCTGGCCTGTGCGGTATACGGGGTATCGCGGAGCCGCATCCGTCCTGGAGAGAAGGTCCTCATTTTTGGGGCAGGCCCCATAGGACTCCTTCTCCTTTCTCTTTTCCAGGTTTCGGGGGCTGCGGAAGTGGTGGTGGTGGACGTGAGCGAGTTTAAGCTTTCGCTTGCGCTGAAGCGGGGAGCCCGAGAAGCTCTTCTTGCCGATGGGAAAGAAGAAAAGCGCCTTCGGGAAATCGCCCCCCTGGGATTCCCGGTGGTGGTCGATGCCACGGGGGTTCCAGAGGTCATGGAAAAAGCTCTGACACTTGTTGAGCCTGATGGAACCTTTCTCCTTTTTGGGGTTGCCCCACAAGGAGCAACAATGAGGGTTGAGCCGTACCGGATATTCCAAAAAGACCTGCGCATCGTGGGGTCCTTTGCGGTGAAGAAGACCATGCAGTATGCCCTGAATCTTCTGGAAAGCGGAGCGGTTTCAGTCAAGGACCTCATCTCCTCACAGTATCCTCTTGAGCGTTTCGGTGATGCTTTGGAAGAGATGCTCACCGTGAGAGACCACCTGAAGATTCAGGTACTCTGTGACGGAGCGTGAAGCCCTGTGGAGGGTCGGGTTTCCCTCGATTTCCAGTGGCACCTCACGAACCGTTGCAATCTCCGGTGCCGCCACTGCTACCAGGAGGCTTTTGAGGACAAAAACCTTCCAGAGCTCCCCCTCCTTGTGGGGCGGCTCCTTCAGGGGCTTGAGGAGCTCGACCGCCAGACCGTTCTCAACCTCACCGGTGGAGAGCCTCTCCTTCTTGGTGAGGAGCTCTTTCGTCTTCTTGCCCTTCTTGACCGCCATCCCAGGGTTTTGGAGGTCATGCTCATCACCAATGCCCTCCTCATCGACCGGAGAACGGTTGCGAAGCTCTCTTCTTTTGCCAAGCTCACCACCATCAAGGTCTCCCTTGAAGGAACGGAAGGGGTCAACGATGCCATCCGGGGGAAGGGGGTGTTCCATCGAGTGCTTCAGGCCCTGGCCCACCTTGTGGAAGGTCCCTTCCGGGTGGTCCTCATGGTGACGCTGCACCGGGGGAATCTCGGGGAAGTTCCGAAAATATGGCGCCTTGCCCAGAATCTGGGGCTTTCTGGCATCATCTTTGAGCGGTTCGTCCCTGAGGGAAGGGGGAAGGAGATGGCTTCGGCCGTTTTGCAGAAAGAAGAGTGGCAGTGGTTTCTTGAAGAACTCTGCGCTTTGTGCGGTTTTGACATTGCCGCTTTTTCGCTTCTCCCATATCGGGCTTTCTGGGTGGAGTTTACAGAAGGTGTGAGCCTCCTTGGAGCTCCCTGTAGCCTCGGGGAATCCTTTTGCCTCATGCCCGACGGCACGGTTTTCCCCTGCCGACGCTTGCCTATCCCCCTTGGGAACCTTCTTGAGGAGGACCTTACGGCGATTACCACGCATCCTTTCCTTGGGAAGCTAAGGAACCGGGAATCCCTCCGGGGGAAATGCCAGCAGTGCTCGGTGAGGGGGTGCCTGGGGTGCCGGGCTCTGGCGTACGCGGTTCTGGGAGACCCCTTTGGGGAAGACCCTCACTGTTTCCTTCAGGAGGCACGGATTTCCACGACATCTCTGTCCTGAAGTACGTAGTCAGGGGGAACAAGCTGGCCCGGAAACTTCGTCGACCCCCATACCCGGGCTCCCCGGAGGTGCTTCGCAAGGTCTTTGTGGATGGCTTCAGCAAGGTCTCTGACGGTGCTCCCTTGTCCGAGGACGAAGGGCCGGGAGAGGTCGGGAGGTTTCCCAGGGGGTTTGCTGTATACCCGGATGATGCCGCTTATGCGGAATATGGCTTCCTTCACGGATTGCTCGTAGGGACCGAGCTCCTTTAAGGAAACGCCGAGAACCTCGAAGCGGTCCTCGTAAAACTCCTGGAGAATCGCAACCTTTTCTGCTGCTTCGGGATTTTCAACCCTGGTGAGGAGGAGAAAAGCCGGAAGGTGGTGCCAGGAAGGAGAAGGAAGGGGTAGAGGCCGGGTTCCGGCAAGGATTTTCCCCTTTTCCAAGAGCTTGAGCGTGTGTTCAACGTCTTCAAGAAGACTCTCAGCCTGGGCATCGAAGAGCAGCACCGCGCCGCTACTTCGCCGGAGGGCACTGGCCATGTTGCCCTCGAGTTCCTCTCCACTGAAAGGGGGAAAGTCAACAAGCTGAATCTGGATGTCCTCATAGTCCATCATGCCGGGGGTAGGGGAGAACGTGGTGAAGGGGTATTCCGCGATTTCTGGACGGGCATTGGTGAGGAGTGAAACGAGGGTGGATTTCCCGCTGTTTGGAGGCCCGCAGACAATGATTTGTGCTGCACCGCTTTTTTCGATGAGGAAAGGGTCATGCGTACCTCCTTTTTTCTTCTCCTGGGCCTGGGATTTCCGGAGTTTGGCAATTTTCTGCTTGATCTCAGCCTGGAGTTTTTCGGTTCCCTTGTGTTTGGGAATGACCGCAAGCATCTCCTCCAGGGCTTCGAGTTTTTCTGCAACGGTTTTCGCTGCTCGGTATTTCGCCTCTACCTCAAAGTACTGGGGAGGAAGGTTTGCCGGCACTGCTTTTGCCCTCCACTTTTTATTGTACCGGAAAGGAGGGGGTCTTCCAATCCCCTGAGGATGTGCTATCATTAAAAAGAAAACCTTAAGAAGCTCAAAAGGATTCGAGGCGGGGTACGGTTTTTCAGTGTTTGGGGAGGACTTATGAGAATTATTGCCATTGCTAACCAAAAAGGAGGGGTGGCGAAGACCACAACGTGCATTAATCTGGGAGCGTCACTGGCGTATCATGCTCGACAGGTGCTCATTATCGATATGGACCCTCAAGCGCATTCGACGCTGGGTCTTGGGTTTGAGCCCAACGAGTTCGACAAAACCATTCTGAACGTCCTCGAGCCTCCGCGGAGCCCTTACCGTCTTGAACTCAAAGACGTTATTGTGCCCACGCGGACTCCCAATCTCTACCTGGCCCCGGCGAACATCGACCTGGCGGGGGCAGAGTACCGCCTCATTGACAAACTCGGGCGAGAAGACTTTTTGAACAACAGCATTCAGCGGGCCAATCTCCCCTTTGACTATATCCTTATTGACTGTCCTCCGTCCCTCGGTATCCTCACCATCAATGCCCTCAAGGCCTGCCGTGAGGTGATTATCACCATCCAGCCCCACTATTTCGCCCTGCGGGGAATTGAAGAGTTCATGGAGACCCTGGAGCTCATGCGGGAGAACCTGAAACACGATCCTGAAGTATACGTGCTCATCACCATTGCTGACACGAGGACCAATCTCTACCGGGAGGTCATCGAGGAGGTTCGGGAGTACTTTGGGGACCGGATGTTTGAGACCATTATTCATCGCAATATTGCGCTCGCTGAGGCGACAAGCCATGGTGTGCCGGTGATTGAGTACGAGCCCACGTCCACAGGGGCACAGAATTACCTTGCTCTGGCGAAAGAGGTGATTCGTCTTGAAAAAGAAAAGCCTAAAAAGAGGCTTTTCCGAAAGACTTGATTTCAAGAGAGAGCTCATCCGGGACACGACGAAGGGCATTGAGGACTCTGAAGATGTCGATGTTGCCCTCTCTCCTCCCAAGTCCCCCACAGGTGGAAAGTCCACAAAAAAGCCTGCAGAAAAACCCAGAGAACGAAAGGTCGAAGACCGGGTGGCAACAATTAAAGTCATCGGTGTTGGCGGGGGAGGCAACAACGCCATCAACCATATGATTGAGGAAGGCCTCGACGGGGTAGACCTTGTGGCGGTCAACACCGATGTGCAGTCCCTCAAGCGGTCCCTGGCTCCGGAGAAGGTGCAGATTGGCTTCAACCTCACAAGGGGCCTGGGAACCGGGGGAGACCCACGCATTGGGGAAGAAGCGGCCAAGCAGGACCGGGACAAGCTCCTCCAGGTGGTTGAAGATGCGGATTTGGTATTCATTGCCGCCTGCATGGGCGGGGGGACTGGAACGGGTGCGGCTCCGGTGATTGCTTCACTGGCAAAGGAGGCCGGAGCGTTGACCCTTGGCGTGGTGACCAAGCCCTTCAATTTCGAAGGGTCCCGCCGGAGGAGCCAGGCGGAGGAAGGTATCAAGAAGCTCCAGGAAGTGGTTGATGCACTCATTGTTATCCCTAACGAGCGCCTCCTCCAGGTGGCCAAAAAAGACACCTCGCTTCAAGAGGCCTTTAAGGTAGCGGACCACGTTCTCTACCAGGCAGTGCGGGGTATCACGGACCTCATTACCTCGCCTCAGGACATCAACCTTGACCTTGCGGATTTGCGGACGGTCCTGAGTGGTGCCGGAATGGTGCTCATTGGTATCGGCAACGGTCGGGGACGGGAGAAGGCGAGACAAGCGGTGGAAGAGGCTATTAACAGCCCTCTCCTTGAGATTTCAGTAAAGGGTGCCCGCTCGATCATCCTCAACGTTACCGGTGGTCCTGATATGACTCTCAACGAGGTCACCGAGATTGTGAACTTCGTCACCGCGGAGACGGGGACAGAAACCGACATCCTCTGGGGATGCAAGGTGGATGAGACGCTCTCGAACGAAATCGTGGTGACCGTTATTGCCACCCGTTTTGAGGCGGAAGGGCATGAGGAAGAGCTTCTTTCCCTGGCGGGAGGAAAGGACGAGGAGGGAATTGAAAGCCGCATCATCATTGATGACGATATTGATATTCCCGCATTTCTCCGAGAGTCCCAGAAACGGGCGACTTTTCAGGAGCGGAAAACGAATGACGTTTTTCCATTCTTTCGAAGGATGAAGGGGGAATAGGTCATGGCAGTGATTCTGGGGAGGCAGATGACACGAGAGGAGATTCTCCGGAGAGTCGGAGACATCTCACAGCTTGGAGGGGTACGGGTTGCCGAACTCCTTGATGGCCTTGAACGGGGTGTGCGGGTCGCTGAGGTGAACACAGGGGGTGGCCTTTTCTATACGGTTCTCCTTGACCGGGGGATGGACATCGCCTGGACGACGTACAAGGGCGTGAGCATCGGCTGGAGGTCAGCAACACAAAACCTCTCACCCTTCCTCTTTGAGCCAGAGGGATTTGGGTGGCTCCGGGGGTTCCACGGAGGGCTCATGAATACCTGTGGGCTGTCGTACGCCGGAGCACCGTGCCGGGACACTTCAACCTTGGTTCACCGCCTTGAAGAGGAGGAGCTGGGACTCCACGGCCGGGCCTCGTACCTTCCGGCAGGAAACGTGTACGCCGACGGTGCCTGGCAGGGAGATGAGTACTTCATGTGGGTTCAGGGGAAGATTCGGGAGGCCATCGTCTTTGGCGAAAAGCTGGTGCTTGCGAGGAAAATCTGGAGTCGTCTGGGGGAAAAGACCATCCACATTGAGGATCAGGTGACCAATGAGGGGTTCATCGAGAGCCCCTTCATGATGCTCTACCATATCAACATCGGGTATCCTCTTCTTGACGAGGGAAGTGTCCTTCTGCTTCCTGTGGCAAGAACCATCCCTCGAGACCACTGGGCCGAAGAGGGGAAAGAGGAATGGTTCCGTTTCCACGCGCCTCAGAAAGGGTACTTTGAAAAGGTGTACCTCCACTACCCCAAGACCTTAGACGATGGTTTTGGGGCCTCGCTGCTTCTCAATGAACGGTTGAAGCTCGGTGTCTACGTGAAGTTCGATACAAAAGAACTCCCCTACTTCACGGAGTGGAAGATGATGGGCGAGGGTGAGTACGTCGTGGGGATGGAACCCGGCAACTGCTTCCCTCTGGGGAGGAAGAAGGAGCGGGAAGAAGGAAGACTCGTTTTCCTGAAGCCCGGAGAAACCCGGAGGATCACCCTGGAAATCGGTATTGTGGACGGGGAGGAGGAAATCAGGGAGTTTAAGAAGTACCTGGGAATGGACTGACGCCCCGATACAGTACGGAGTACGCAAAGTAGTTCGTGAGAACCTTTTTCACATAGTTTCGAGTTTCAGCAAAGGGAATAGATTCAATGAATGCATCCCGGTCCTGGGGGAGTTCCTCCTTCCAGCGTTCGGCTCTCCCCGGACCGGCATTGTACCCGCAAAGGGCAAGGAGAAGGTCCCCTTCAAACTTCCGCAGGAGGTAGGCGAGGTAGGCCATACCGATAGCGAGGTTTTCCCGGGGCTCAAGAAGGAGAGCGGTGATATCGCCATCTTTTCTTGGGTTTACCCATCCCTTTTCAACGACCCATGCTCCGGTTGAGGGGAGAACCTGAGTGAGTCCTAAGGCCCCGGCCAGAGAAATTGCCTGGGGGTCAAAAGCGCTCTCTGCGTGAACCAGGGCAAGGACAAGGTAGGGGTCAAGGGGAGGGTTTTGTTGCTGGGCGAGCTCCTCGATTTCTTTGAAAAAGAAACGCGGGTAGTAGCTTTTCCCGGCAAAGTCCGGAATGTGTCCCCTTTCCGGGAGAAGGCGGAAAGCAAACCGCAGGCTCTTCCGGTACATTCCTCTTTGGGCGAGGAGTCTGGCACACTCAAGAAGGAGCAGAGTATCCCGGGGGGTTTTCCGGAGAAGGAACAGGAGTTCAATCTCAGCATGGTTGAAAAGCCCCAGAGAAGAGAAAAATCGGTATTTTGCCCAGTGCATTTCAAGGTCCCGGGAAAGGCCTAGAGGAGGCGGACTTTGCTGCACAAAGGGTGAGGAGAACCCCAGAATCTCGGTTGCCCGGACATAGTAGTAGTCAAGACGAGACTCTGCAAGAATCGTGGCAAGAGGGGCAGTGTCTCCGGTGACCTTGAACTTCCAGAAGAGCGCCTGGTTTCGCCATTCAGAGAGAGCGGCAAGCCGCTCAAGGACTTCTAAAGCGCCGTCTTTGTCCTTTTTCTGGTACAGGGCCCAGAAAAGGTTAAAGAGGAGTGCCCCGTTTTGCGGGAAAAGCATTGTTGCCCTCCTCAGGGTGGCGATGCGTTGTTCGTCATCCTTCAGAGCACTGTAAGAGGTGGCCAGGTTCTGGAGGGCGGTGAGGAGGTACTGGCTCTTTGGGTATTCACCAAGGAGCCGGTCGAAAAAGCGGATGGCCTCACGGTGCATGCCCTTTCGCTGGGCGAGGACACCCCGGAAAAAGAGCACGTCCTCAGTGTCTTTCCTCCCCTCAAGGAGTTTTTCCAAAGCCTTGAGGTCCCCTTTTCGCAGGAAGAGACGGGCCTGGAGAAGCCAGAACGTGTCGTCTAAAGGTGGGGGGAGAGTCTTTTCCTTAAGGGTGTTCAGGAAGCGCTCGGCGTCTTGCAGGAATCCCAGGCTCAGGAAAAACTCGGCAAGGAGGAGACGGGCAGAAACCGTGAGGGGGTCAGGAGAAAGCCCCGAAAGAAGAGGCTCAAGAGCCCTTCGGGTTTCAAGGAAAGTCTGGTCGCGGAAATCCCGGTACATCTTTTGCAAGAGGAAGACCGCCTCAAGGTGGTGATGCTCTTCCTCAAGGAGAGTGAAAAGCTCTTGAAAGGCGGTGAGCTTCTCCTCTTCCGCTTCGGCGAGGCGCAGAGCCTCAAGGGCAAAGGCGAATGCCTCACCGATTTTCCCTTCTTTTCGGGATTTTTGTGCGCAGACCAGGGCAGCAGGGAACCGGACTGGTGAAGTGGGGGCAAACTCTTCAAGGAGGCGAAGGAAGAACCACCGTTCCCGGGGGTTTCCCTCAAGGCGTTCCAGAAAAAGGAGCACCAGGTGGTCCGAGAGAGAACAGCCCCTCTTGAGGCTCTGCACAATGTTCTCCCGAACGCTGAGGCGAATGGGTGAACGAAGGAGGGTCTCGATGAAGAGAAAGTGGAGTCGCTCAGGAACACTGAGTCCGGGTTCGCTCTTCCCTCTTCCACCACCAAAGAGTAACCCCAGAAGTAACAGGGGAAGGATGAGCACCTTTGCTTTCATTTGGGGTCCATGATAGCATAGTACCGTGGAAGAGGGAAGGGGGAAGAAGAGATGCGGAATCAGGAAGTGGCCAAAATTCTCCATGATATCTCGGTGCTTCTTGATATCAAGGGAGAGAGTCGCTTCCGGGTGGTGGCGTATGAGGAGGCTGCCCGGCGGATAGAGAACTGGCCGGAGCCCATTGAAGAAGTCTGGAAGAACGGGAAACTCGAGGACATCCCGGGTATCGGTCAGAGCATTGCCAGCAAAATCGCTGAGTACCTTGCCACAGGAAAAATGACCTATTACGAGGAACTGACAAGGGAAATCCCTCCCGAACTCATCGAGCTCACGGAAATTCCCGGGGTGGGACCCAAAATCGCCAGGCTGCTCTATGAGCAACTGGGGATAAAGACTCCTGAAGACCTTGAGAGGGCAATCCGGGAGAAAAAACTCCGCAACCTCCCCCGCCTTGGCGCAAAGAGCGAAGAGAAGATTGCCCGGGGTCTTGAGATGTTCCGGCGAAAAACCGGTCGCATGCTCCTTGGGCAGGCCTTGCCCCTTGTGGAGAGTATTGTGGCGCTTCTTCGGGAGAGAACGGGGGTGGAGAAAATCAGCCCTGCGGGGAGCATCCGTCGCATGAAAGAAACCATAGGGGACATTGACATCCTGGTGGCGTCTTCCCGTCCTCAACGCATCATGGACGTTTTTGTTGCCCTGCCCCAGGTTCGGGAAGTCCTGGCAAAAGGCGATACGAAGTCGAGTATTGTGACCCATGAGGGCATCCAGGTGGATGTGCGTGTGGTGGAGGAAGAGTGTTTCGGAGCGGCCCTGCAGTACTTTACCGGTTCCAAGGCCCACAACATTAAACTCCGGGAAATTGCTCTGAAAAAGGGCTTCAAGGTGAACGAGTACGGGATTTTCCGTCTGGACACCAATGAGCGGGTGGGAGGGGAACGGGAGGAAGATATCTACGAGATCCTGGGGATGGAGTGGATTCCTCCAGAACTTCGGGAGGACCAGGGAGAAATTGAGTGCGCTCTGGAGAAAAAGCTCCCCGTGCTTGTGGATATGAAGGATATTCGGGGGGATCTCCACGTTCACTCCCACTGGAGTGACGGTGTGGCCTCCATCGAGGAGATGGCCCAGGCAGCCTTGGCGCGGGGGTATCAGTACCTTGCCATCTGCGACCACACCCAGTCTCTGGCCGTTGCCTCAGGGCTCACCCCGGAGGAAATCCACGAGCGGGAAAAGGAAATCCGGCGCTGGAATGAACGTCACCCGGAGCTTCTGGTCCTCAATGGTGTTGAGGCCAACATCCTGAGCGACGGGTCTTTAGATTTCCCTGATAAGGAGCTTGCCCTCCTTGAGGTGGTGGTGGCCGGCCTCCACTCCGGGCTCACCCAGAAGGAAGAAAAGATTCTGAAGCGTCTGGAGCTCGCCATGAAGAACCCCTACGTTCAGATTATAAGCCACCCCACGGGGCGCATCATCGGCAAGCGCGAGGCGTACGAGGTCAACTGCGACGTTCTCTTTGCCATGGCAAAGGCCACCCATACCTCCTTGGAGCTCAATGCCCAGCCTGAGCGCTTGGATCTCCGCGATGTGGATGCCCGGAAAGCCGCCCAGGAAGGCATAAAGATTGTGATTTCCACCGATGCCCATGACCCGGGGTCTTTGGAGTACATGCGCTATGGTGTAGCCCAGGCAAGACGGGCCTGGCTTCGGAAGGAGGATGTCCTCAACACTTTTGGCCGGGAGGAACTCTTAGAGTTCCTGGCCAGAAAACGGAAACTCCTCNTTCGAGAGGAGCATTGAGGGAAGTCGCCTTTTGTGGGTGCTCTGCCGAACCATGGAGAGAATCTTTGAGCGGTAGGGTTCTTCGACCTCTCCCTCTTCAATGAAGCGGTCAAGAATCTCATACGTCAGGCCCATTTCTCCCTCGTCGGTCTGACCGGGCCAGAGACCCGCAGAGGGGGGTTTCGCGATGATGTGCTCTGGGATTCCCAGGAATGCGGCGATTTCCCGGACCTTGCGTTTTGTGAGGTGAGCCAGGGGAGCAATATCCACGCCGCCATCCCCGTATTTGGTGAAGTACCCCACGGTGAGCTCGCTGCGGTTACTGGAGCCACAGACGAGGTAGTTCAGAGTGTTGGCGAAAAAGTACAGCACGCACATCCGCAGTCTCGGTTTGAGGTTGGCTTGAGGAAGGGACTTCGCTGCTTTTTCTTCTCCCAGGACCTCAAGGAGTGTATCAAAGGGTTTTTCAAGAGGGATAATCCGGTAGGGGATGGAGAACTGCTCAGCGACCTCCCGGGCGTCCTCGAGGTCTGCTGGGTCGCTGTAACAGGGCATGACAAGACCCAGGACGTTTTCTCCAAGGGCTTTTTTTGCAAGAACCGCCACCACAGAGGAGTCAATACCTCCGCTCATACCGAAAACA
>APCU01000038.1 GCA_000347575.1 Candidatus Caldatribacterium saccharofermentans OP9-77CS
TTCCGGGGGCTGCCAAGACCTGACCCCGTTCTACCTCTTTCTTCTCAATGCCCCGCAAAAGGACACCAATGTTGTCTCCAGCCTGGGCCTCATCGAGGACCTTACGGAACATCTCAATGCCTGTGACCACGGTCTTCTTGATCTCATGGGAGAGCCCCACAATCTCCACAGGATCCCCGAGCTTCAGAGTTCCCCGCTCCACTCTCCCGGTGACCACGGTGCCTCTCCCAGTGATGGAGAAGACGTCCTCAATGGGCATGAGGAAGGGTTTGTCGAGTTCCCGAACCGGGAGGGGGAAGTAGGTGTCCATGGCGTCGAGGAGGTTCCAGATCCCTCCACACCACTGGCACTCCCGCTTCCCGCAGCCGCACTCCAGT
The DNA here is from genome assembly GCA_000347575.1 of Candidatus Caldatribacterium saccharofermentans OP9-77CS. Classification (GTDB taxonomy): domain Bacteria; phylum Atribacterota; class Atribacteria; order Atribacterales; family Caldatribacteriaceae; genus Caldatribacterium; species Caldatribacterium saccharofermentans. Next base: position 378 of record APCU01000038.1, read on the forward strand.
GCTTTCAGGGCACTGCCGGTGATGACGGGCACCTCGTCTCCGGGGAACTCGTAGCGGTTGAGGAGGTCCCGGACTTCCATCTCCACGAGCTCCAAGAGTTCCGGGTCATCAACCATGTCGACTTTATTGAGGAAGACGATGATGTAGGGGACACCAACCTGACGGGAGAGGAGAATGTGTTCCCGGGTCTGGGGCATGGGGCCATCAGCAGCCGAGACCACGAGGACTGCCCCATCCATCTGGGCTGCACCGGTAATCATGTTCTTCACGTAGTCGGCATGCCCTGGGCAATCGATGTGGGCGTAGTGGCGCTTCTCCGTCTCGTACTCCACATGGGCAATGGCAATGGTGATCCCCCGCTCCCGCTCTTCGGGGGCTTTATCGATCTGCTCAAAGGGGGTGTACTTGGCAAGGCCGTACTTGGAGAGGACCAGGGTGATGGCAGCGGTGAGGGTGGTCTTCCCGTGGTCCACGTGTCCAATGGTTCCAACGTTAATATGGGGCTTTTTCCTTTCGAACTTCTGCTTGGCCATAGGGTATCCTCCTCTACCGAGCTTTTTCAATAATCTCCTTCATGAGATTCGCAGGGACCTCCTGGTAATGGGAGAACTGCATGGTGTACGTCGCCCGCCCCTGGGTGAGCGAACGAAGCACCGTGGCATACCCAAAAAGCTCAGCCAGGGGGACTTTTGCGTTGATAATCTGCGTTTCGCCTTTGGCCTCAATGCTTTCAATCTTCCCCCGGCGGGCATTGAGGTCCCCGATGACTTCTCCCAGGTATTCCCTGGGGACGATCACCTGAACCCTCATGATAGGTTCAAGAAGCACCGGTGAAGCCTTCTCCACCGCATGCTTCAGCGCAATGGATCCCGCAATCTTAAAGGCAAGGTCTGAGGAATCCACAGGGTGGTACGAGCCATCCACAAGCTTCACCTTCACGTGAATGACCGGAAACCCAGCAATGACACCGTTATCAAGGGCTTCCCGTACCCCTGCTTCCACTGCGGGAATGTACTCTCGCGGGATTGTTCCTCCCACGATATGGTCTTCAAAAACGAAGACCTCCTCACAGGGTTCCACCTCAAGAACCACGTGGCCATACTGTCCCCGTCCGCCCGTCTGGCGAATGAACTTACCCTCTGCCCGGGCAGAGGCCTTGATGGTCTCCTTGTACGCCACCTGAGGTTTACCAACGTTGGCCTCAACCTTGAATTCCCGGAGCAACCGGTCGATGATGATTTCAAGGTGGAGCTCACCCATTCCAGAGATAATGGTCTGAGCAGTCTCCTCATCGCTCCGTACCCGGAAAGTGGGATCCTCTTCTGCAAGCTTTGCCAGAGCAAGGCTGAGCTTATCCTGGTCGGCCCGGGTTTTCGGCTCAATCGCCACAGAAATCACCGGCTCGGGGAACGAGGGAGCTTCAAGGATAATGGGGTACCGCTCATCACAGAGCGTGTCCCCGGTTGTGGCCCGACGCAGCCCGACAATGCCACAAAGATCTCCTGCCTTCACCTCGTCGACATCTTCCCGGTGACTTGCATGGATAATCAGGAGGCGGCTCACTCGCTCCTTTTCCCTCTTTGTGGCATTATACACGTAGGTACCACTTTTCAGAACACCAGAGTACACCCGCACAAAAGAGATTTTCCCTGCATGGGGGTCCATGACGATTTTGAAGACGAGCGCCGCAAAGGGTTCCTTGGCGAGTGGTAGTCTCGTCTCTTCCTCCCTGGTCTCAGGATGAAATCCCCTGACCGGTGGGAGATCCAGAGGTGAGGGGAGGTAAAAGACCACAGCATCAAGGAGCGGCTGAATGGCCTTATTTTTCAGGGCCGATCCACCAAGAACAGGGACGAATTTTCCAGCAATGGTGCCCCTGCGGATGGCCTCGCGCAAAAGCGCAGGCGGAAGGTCTTCTCCCTCGAGGTACCGGACAAGAATCTCCTCATCAATCTCTGCAAGGGCCTCGATGAGACGTTCCCGCTCCCTCTGGGCCTCCTGAAGAAGTTCGGGAGGAACATCTTCCACCCGGTACGTGGCACCGGTCTCGTCAATGTCATAGAAGTATGCCTTCATCTCTATGAGATCCACAACGCCCACGAAATCCGCCTCTTTCCCTATGGGAATCTGCACAGGGTGGGCGTTGGCGTTGAGTTTCTCTCGAATGGCCTTCACTACTGCATAGAAATCCGCCCCGACACGGTCGAGTTTGTTGACAAAAGCAATGCGCGGAACCCGGTACTTGTCAGCCTGGTGCCAGACGGTTTCAGACTGGGGCTCTACTCCTCCCACGCCACAGAACACTGCAATGGCCCCGTCAAGCACCCGGAGGCTTCGTTCTACCTCCACGGTAAAGTCCACGTGCCCTGGCGTATCGATGATGTTAATGCGGCAATCCTTCCAGAAACACGTCGTCACCGCCGAGCTTATCGTGATTCCTCGTTCTTGCTCCTGAGGGAGAAAGTCCATAGTGGCTGTTCCTTCGTGGACCTCTCCCATGCGGTGGATTTTCCCAGTATAGTAGAGAATGCGTTCCGTGACGGTTGTTTTCCCTGCATCGATGTGGGCCATGATACCGATATTACGGACCTGGGATATGGCGTAATCTCCAAAGGTCTGGAAATTCTGCTGAACTCTATTCATTGCCTTACTCACGCCTTCTCTCAAACCTCCCTCAGAACCACCGGTAGTGGGCAAAAGCTTTGTTTGCTTCAGCCATACGATGGGTGTCCTCGCGTTTCTTCACCGCGCCACCAGTACCATTCGCCGCATCCATGATTTCCTGAGCGAGTTTCTCTATCATGCTCTTCCCCTGACGTTCCCGGGCATACTGAACAAGCCATCGCAAACCGAGGCTCTTGCTCCGGTCAGGTCGAACCTCAATGGGAACCTGGTAATTGGCTCCCCCCACCCGGCGGGGACGAACCTCCACAAGGGGCATGACGTTGTTCAGCGCCTGGTAGAAAACCTCAAGAGGATCGCGCTTGGTCTTTTCCCGGATAAGGTCAAAAGCCCCGTAGACAATTTTCTCCGCAATGCTCTTTTTCCCGTCCTTCATCACCTTGTTGATGAGCCTTGCCACATCAACGTTATTGTACAGGGGATCAGGAGCGATTTCTCTCTTTGGAACAGGACCTTTTCTTGGCAAAGTTCTTCACACTCCTTACGACTTCGGCCTCTTCGCCCCGTATTTTGAACGACCCTGTCTTCTGTTCTCCACACCGGCTGCATCCAGGGCCCCACGAATGATGTGGTACCGCACCCCAGGAAGATCCTTCACACGACCTCCCCGGATGAGGACGATGGAGTGTTCCTGGAGGTTGTGACCGATCCCCGGAATGTATGCAGTAACCTCCATGCCATTGGTCAGGCGGACACGAGCAACTTTACGCAACGCCGAGTTCGGCTTCTTCGGAGTGATGGTCCAGACCCGAGTACACACCCCTCGTTTCTGAGGTGACCCCTTCAGAGCCGGAGCGCCACTCCGGTTTTTGGGTTTCTTTCTCCCCTCGCGAACAAGCTGGTTAATTGTCGGCATGAATCATCCCCCTCTAATCTTTTTACTCTTCCACGATGGCAGCGCAGGAAGAGCGAACCTCGATGCCACACACCCTGCCGAGATCCCGGGCGTTCTCCACATACTCCACGGGGATATTCTTCTCTCTGGCCAGGGTGACAATTGCCTCCCGAATCGGGGCATCGACATCGAGGGCGACGAAAACCTTCTTCGCCCTCCCCCGCTCTATAGCTCTCTGAGTCTCTCGCATACCCACAACTCTCTTTGCGGTTCGCAGCTCTTCAAGCCCCATAGCCAAAAGCGACAGAGGAATTGTAACAGCACGACACGCTCATGTCAATTCCCCATCGGCTTCATCAACATCCCCATCAGCCTCGAAGTCGAATTCTTCCTGTTCTTCGAATTCTTCTTCTTCGAATTCCTCTTCCGGTAGAAACTCNGGGGACTCATCCATGCTCATGAGTTCACGGAGATCAAAGCCTTCTTCCATAAACTCCTCCGTCTGTGCCGCAGCTTCTTCTTTTTCCGTGGAGAGACGAATTCTCCGGTATTTCTCGTAACCTGTGCCTGCGGGGATGAGTTTTCCGATGATGACGTTTTCTTTCAACCCGATGAGCTCGTCGATCTTCCCCTTAATCGCGGCATCAGCAAGAACATGGGTGGTCTGCTGGAACGACGCCGCAGAGAGGAAGCTATCCACAGCAAGGGATGCCTTAGTGATGCCCAGAGCCACAGGTCGTCCTGTGGCAACCTGCTTGAGCCCGGGGAGGTACACGACCTCCTCCACCAGGGTTCGTATTTCCTTCTCCCCTTCCGCATCCCTGAGGAGCAAAAAGCCAACGTTATCTTCAGCAATCTTCACTACGTCATCCCGGTCAATAACTTCTCCAGCTCTCACCAGCACATCGCCGTTTGCACCAACGACGATGTCCTGAGCAGCAACCTTCCCAACCACTTCCTTCTCGAGGAGCTCAATAAGCCTCCCCTCGATGGAGAAGAAACGGCCATCGCTCAGGGGAACTTCCTTGATACCCTCCACAACGAGGCGGCGGGCAACACTCCTGCTTATGGCCTGGCCCGCTTGGATGATGACCTCTCCAGTCTGGGGACTGATGATATCCTTGGCCACTTCCTTGTTCAGAATCTCTTCCCGGAGTACCCGCACAAGGCTCTCTTTTACCGGGAAGACGCGGACGTTCTTCCAGATAACAACTCTTTCAACATCATGCTCTTCAAGGAGGGCGATTTCGCTCTGATCCAGACGCGTGTTGGCAGAAAGGAGAACCTTTCCGGTCTCTGGATCAAGAACGTCCTCAGCAAGAATGGTCCCCCGAAGCTTTTCCCAAGTCGCCTGCTCTCTTACCCGGAGCCGGAGAGGACCAATCTCGCCAAGCCGCTCAAGGAGCGGTTCTTTTAGAACCTCACCCGCCTTGACGAGAACCTTTCCGGATGGCTCCCGAACCTCCTCAACGCACATGCGGTTGAGGAGTTCACTTTCGAGGTTCTTCTGGCCCCTCAGGACCCGAAGGAGCACCCCATCCTTTCGAACCAGGAAGGGCCGGCACTCACTGGAGAGCAAAGCCTCGACGTCCTGAGCTTCAAGGACTCTGCCTCTCGTGAAGAGCGCGTTCCCCGAAACGTCAAGAACATGCTCTTCAAGGACACACCCTTCAAGGAGTTCCTGGGCTTTCTCTTTCAGAAGGGCATTTTCCTCAAGAACACGAGCATTTTCCCTTTCAAAGTCTTCGACAAAAACCATTTCTCCAGACAGGAGATTGGTGTCTCCAGCGTTCTCCACCATAATTTTGTTAAGACGGGCAATCTGGCGGATGATGATTTCGATGTGCTTGTCGTTAATGGCCACACCCTGGGAGATATAGACCGACTGGATCTCCTCAAGGAGGTATTTCTGCACCGCCCTGATACCCTTAATCCTCAGGATATCCTTCGGGTTTATGGGGCCAAGGGTGAGGCGATCCCCAGCCCGAACCCGGTCACCTTCGGTCACCGCAATCTTCACGTCATGAGGGACGAAGTAGGTTCGGACTTCCTGGCTCTCCTCGTCCTCACTCGGCCGGACATAGATTTTCCGGCGGTTGCCAATAACCTCAATCTTCTCCACCACACCGTCCACATCAGAAAGGATAGCCGCCTTCTTAGGCTTTCGTACTTCAAAGAGCTGCTCGACTCGTGGGAGACCCTGAGTGATATCCTCTCCAGCAATACGCACACCACCGGTGTGGAAAGTTCTCATGGTGAGCTGTGTTCCTGGTTCTCCGATGGACTGCGCTGCCACAATACCAACAGCTTCGCCCACGTCCACCAGACGACCGGTGGCAAGATTCCGTCCGTAACATTTGGCACAGACGCCGTGTTTCGTCCGGCAGGTCAAAACGGACCGTACCCAGGCCTGACGGATGTTGCGCCTGCGGAGTTCTTCAACCACCCGTTCGTCAATCTCCTCTCCGGCCCGAACGATAATCTCCCCGGTGGTGGCATCCACAATGTCCCGGAGGGCAATTCGCCCAAGAACCCGTTCCTCAAACGGCTCGACAATATTGTCGTTCTCGTCCCTCAGGTCTTCAAGGAGAATCCCATCATCTGTACCGCAGTCTTCCTCCCGGACGATAACGTCCTGAGCCACGTCCACAAGCCTGCGGGTAAGGTAACCGGACTTGGCCGTCCGCAGGGCGGTATCCGCAAGGCCTTTCCGTGCTCCATGGGTCGAGATAAAGTACTCCAGTACGCTCAGTCCCTCACGGAAGTTCGCCTTGATGGGGTACTCGATGATGCGCCCTGACGGGTCAGCCATAAGTCCCCGCATACCGCAGAGCTGGCTCACCTGGCGCACACTCCCTCGAGCACCGGAGGTGGCCATCATGTTCACCGGGTTGAAATCGGGGAGGACTTCGAGGATGGCATCGGCGATCTTGTTCGCCGCATCCGTCCAGACATCCACAACCTTCTGCTCTCGCTCCTCAGCCGTAATAAGCCCCTGGTTGTAGTGTTCGTTGATTTCCTCGACACGGCGGGTAGCCTCTTCAATGATGTGCTCCTTCTCCGGGGGAATCTCGAGATCCAGGACGCTGATGGTGGCTCCGGATTTTGTGGCATAGTGGAATCCTGCCTCTTTAATCCGGTCAAGCATCTCCACCGTGACCTTGTTGCCGAACTTGCGGTAACAGAGGTCCACAATGTCTGAGAGCTTCTTCTTGGTCACCGGCTCGTTGTAGTAGGGCATCCCCTCTGGCAGAAGGCCGTTGAAAATGACCCGCCCGACCGTGGTCTCCAGAACCTCAGGGTGCTTCTCGGTCACTTCCCGGATGAACACCGGCTCGTGAAGGTCCACTTTACCGAACTCATAGGCCATGAGCGCCTCATCGACGCTGTAGAACCTCTTTACTGGCCCCCTCCGGGCCCCAAGAAGGGTGAGGTAGTAGCACCCAAGGACCATATCCTGAGTCGGCACTGCAATGGGTTTTCCGTGCGCTGGAGAGAGGATGTTGTGCGAGGAGAGCATGAGAATCTGCGATTCCGCCTGAGCTTCCGCAGAGAGCGGCACGTGAACCGCCATCTGGTCGCCGTCAAAGTCGGCGTTGAACGCCGGGCACACCAGCGGATGGAGCTGGATGGCGTTCCCCTCAATGAGGACTGGCTGAAATGCCTGGATACTCAGGCGGTGAAGTGTTGGTGCCCGGTTGAGGAGGACCGGGTGTTCGGCAATGACTTCTTCAAGGACGCCCCAGACCTCTTCCCGGGCCTTCTCCACCATCTTCTTCGCACTTTTTATGTTATGAGCAAGCCCCTTATCAACAAGTTTCTTCATGACAAAGGGCTTGAAAAGTTCCAGGGCCATTTTCTTAGGGAGGCCACACTGGTCAAACCGGAGTCTCGGTCCAGCCACAATGACCGATCGACCGGAATAGTCCACCCGCTTCCCCAGAAGGTTCTGGCGGAACCGGCCCTTTTTGCCCCGGAGCATGTCGCTCAGAGACTTCAGCGGACGGTTCCCCGGACCAAGAACAGGGCGACCCCGGCGACCGTTGTCGAAGAGGGCATCAACAGCTTCCTGGAGCATGCGCTTCTCATTCTTGACGATGATTTCCGGTGCTCCGAGCTGCAAAAGACGCTTGAGCCGATTGTTGCGATTGATGACTCTCCGGTAGAGGTCGTTGAGGTCTGACGTGGCAAACCGCCCGCCATCAAGCTGCACCATAGGCCGCAGATCTGGTGGGAGCACGGGGATGACCTCAAGAATCATCCATTCTGGGCGATTTCCCGACTTCAGGAAGGCCTCAACAACCTGGAGGCGCTTGATGAGCTTTTTGGCTTTTTGTCCCGTTGCCTCCTTGAGCTCCTTGCGGAGATCCCGAGCCAGCTGCTGGAGATCAAGGTTTTTCAGAATTTCCCGAACCGCTTCAGCACCCACTCCCGCCCTGAACTCAGGATCGTATCGGGAGAGGAGTTTCGCCTCTGTTTCAAGAATCATCTGGGCGGTCTTGAGTCCCGTCTGCCCGGGGTTGATCACGATGTAACAGGGTTCCTCCACCGTTTCAGAAAGAATGGTTTCCTCAAAGAGATTTCCAAAGGTTTCCCGAAGCTCGTTCACTTCTGATTCAGCAAGCTCGTCATCCCGCTGGTATGGGAAGGCCCGGATATCGACGACTTCAAAGGTGTTTTCATCAATCTGCTCCACTGTAAAGCTCTCCCGGTACTTGGAACGATACCGGGCGTAGTCCTTCAGGCTCAAGCGGTCACCAATGGAGAACGGTAGGGTGTGGACTTCAGTGATCCGGTGGGCAAGTTCTGCCCTGAAGGCGGGATCGTACTTGCTGTAAATTTTGTACTCCGTCTCGCGGATAGTCGCCCCGACTTCGAGGTTGGTCGAACCGGGCTCGATAACCTTGTAGCAATCTTCGCGCTTCCTCCCCGAGGCGAAATACAGCACCTTCTCTAAGTTCTTGGGGAGAATCCCAAGAAGGAGTGCCATTTTGCTCGGGATGCTCTTGAAGTACCAGATGTGCGACACCGGAGCCGCAAGCTCAATGTGGCCAAGACGCTCTCTCCGGACCGAAGCACGGGTGACCTCCACTCCGCAGCGGTCACAGACAATTCCCTTGTCCCGGACTCTCTTGTACTTCCCGCAGTAGCACTCCCAATCCTTCGTGGGACCAAAGATTTTCTCGCAGAACAGACCGTCTTTTTCCGGTTTCAGGGTGCGGTAATTTATGGTTTCGGGCTTCTTCACTTCCCCGTGAGACCACTTGCGAATCTCCTCGGGAGAAGCCAACCCAATTTGAATTGCCCTGATGTCGTTGACGTCCACCAAGGACTCTTCCCCCTTCTTTCACTTTTTCTCTCGACCCTGGAGATTTACGCCAAGGTGTGGGACTTCCTCCTCAGCGCTCTCCATCTCCTCCAGGGAGATTTCTCTCCCCTTCGCGTCAAAAATCTTCACACTCAGACAGAGACTCTGGAGTTCCTTCACGAGCACTTTAAAGGATTCCGGAAGGGACGGCTGCAGCACGTTCTTCCCCTTGACAATAGCCTCATAGGCTTTCACACGTCCAGCAATATCGTCGGACTTCACGGTGAGCATTTCCTGCAGTGTATACGCCGCACCGTAGCCCTCCAGAGCCCACACTTCCATCTCACCAAAACGCTGCCCACCAAACTGGGCCTTCCCACCAAGGGGCTGCTGCGTCACCAGCGAATACGGTCCTGTGGATCGGGCGTGAATCTTGGTCTCCACAAGGTGGGCAAGCTTCATCATGTAGATGTAACCCACGGTTACCTCGTTATCAAAGGGTTCACCAGTCCGACCATCGTAGAGCACCGTCTTCCCCTGAGGGAAGAGACAGAAATCCGGAGACACCCTGTGGTCGAAGAATTCCTCAAAGGGGACACTCCCCTCGGGAGTCCTGGCGTTCTTCATGGCCTCGAGGATCTCTTCCTCCCGGGCACCGTCAAAGGGAGGACTGGCCAGGAACTTCCGTTCTTTGTTCGCCACCCACCCCAGGTGGGTCTCGAGAATCTGCCCGATATTCATTCTTGACGGAACCCCAAGGGGGTTGAGAACGATGTCCACGGGCGTACCATCAGGGAGATAGGGCATATCCTCTTCCGGGAGGATTCGGGCAATAACTCCCTTGTTCCCGTGCCGTCCAGCCATTTTGTCTCCTACCGTGATTTTTCGCTTCTGGGCAACGTACACTTTCACGAGCTTATTGACCCCAGGGGCCAGCTCGTCCCCGTTTTCTCGAGAGAACACCTTCACATCGATAACCTTCCCGTACTCTCCGTGGGGTACCCGAAGCGACGTATCGCGAACCTCCCGGGCTTTCTCTCCAAAAATGGCTCGGAGAAGCTTCTCCTCGGGGGTAAGCTCGGTTTCACCCTTTGGAGTTACTTTGCCCACAAGAATATCCCCGGGTTTCACATCGGCACCAATACGAATGATGCCATCTTCATCGAGATTGCGCAGGGCCTCTTCGCTGAGGTTCGGGATATCCCGGGTGATTTCCTCAGGACCGAGTTTTGTGTCCCTTGCTTCAACTTCGTATTCCTCTATATGAATGGAGGTAAAGATATCCTCCTTCACCAGACGCTCGCTGATGACGATGGCGTCTTCGAAATTCTCTCCTTCCCAGGGCATGAAGGCCACAAGGACATTCCGCCCCAAGGAGACTTCACCCATGCTTGTGCACGGGCCATCGGCAATAATCTGGTTCTCCCTGACGTACTCCCCCTTGCGGACAATGGGTCGGTGGTTGATGCAGGTGCTCTGGTTGGAACGCTGGAACTTCTCGAGGTAGTACACATCTCTTGTTCCGTCCTCTGCCTCAATTTCAATCCGGGTGGAATCGGCGAAGACCACCTTTCCAGCTCTTCTGGCCGTGACCGTGGCCCCCGAATCCTGGGCAACCTTGTACTCTATCCCTGTGCCAATGTAGGGAGGATGGGAGACAAGAAGCGGCACAGCCTGCCGTTGCATGTTGGCTCCCATGAGCGCTCGGTTAGCGTCATTGTGCTCCAGGAAGGGAATGAGTGAAGCGGAAGCACTGAGAATCTGCTGGGGCGAGACGTCCATAAAGTCCACCCGATCCCTGGGCACCTCTATGATTTTCCCCCGGAAGCGGACTACCACCTGATCCGCGGCAATGGACCCGTCGTCGTTGAGTTTTGTGTCAGAAGGAGCGATGTAGTACCGGTCCTCTTCATCAGCCGTCAGGTACACAATGTCATTCGTTACCTTCCCATCAACAACCCGCCGGTATGGTGTTTCGATAAACCCGTACTCATTCACCCGACCGTAGATGCACAAAGAGGTGATGAGACCGATATTCGGTCCCTCCGGTGTCTCAATGGGGCACATCCGACCATAGTGGGTGTAGTGCACGTCCCGGACCTCAAATCCTGCACGTTCCCGACTCAGACCTCCAGGACCAAGAGCACTGAGCCTCCGCTTGTGGGTGAGTTCAGAGAGAGGGTTGACCTGGTCCATGAACTGGGAAAGAGGACTCGAACCCAGGAATTCCCTCAGGGCGGCAATGACAGGCCGGACGTTGATGAGACTCTGGGGTGTCGGGGATTCCGTATCCGGCTGGATGGTCATCCGCTCACGAATGACCTTTTCCACCCGAAGAAGGCCGGTACGGAACTGATTCTGCAGAAGTTCTCCCACAAGACGGGCCCGACGATTTCCCAGGTGGTCAATGTCGTCGCTATATCCGATGCCATCGATGAGGTTGAGGAGATACCGGATGCCCCCCACCACGTCCTCAGGGGCAAGGGTCCGTCCCTTCTTTACCCAGACCCTGGTGATGCCGATTTCCCGGAGATCCCGAATGACCTCAAGGGTCAGAACCGTCTCCTTTGGAACCAGAACCCGCCCGGTCTCCGGGTCAAGGACGTTCCGACTGACCACCCGCCCTTCAAGGTCGTCGGAGAGAACCTCGAGGGTATCATCGGTCTCGATGTAGACCTTCACGGGAAGACTTTCGCTATTTAGGACCGTGACGTATTCAATAGCATATTCTTCGTTGAGTCGTTCAATTTCCTGAGCAATTCTCCGGCTGATACGGTCACCGGCGCGGAGCACAACCCGGTACCTTTCCGGGTCAAAATGTTCCCCAAGGCTCTCCATGCTCCGCACGCAACGCTTCTCCCAGAGGTCGATGACCAGGTCTTCAGCCGCCACAAGCTCCTCGACCCCAACGATCCGTTCCTCGAACTTCAGTTTGTTATTGATTTTGTACCGGCCGACTTCTCCAAGGTCGTAATGGCGGGGATTGAAGAAGAGGTACTTGATGAAATCCCGAGTGTTCTCCTCCGTTGGCGGCTCACTCGGCCGGAGACGACGGAAAATTTCCACAATGGCCTCTTTCGTTGACGAGGAAGGATCTCGTTCCAGGGTCTTTCGAATAAAGGTGTGGTAGTCAAAAAGGGCAAGGATTTCTTCATTCGAGCTATATCCCAAAGCCCGCACCAGCGTACAGGCGTTGATTTTTCTCCGTTTGTCGACCCGGACAAAAAGGATGTCCCCGGGGTCAATGCCAAACTCCAGCCACGCACCCCGGTTGGGGATGATCTTGAAACCGTACTCCACCCTCCCTGTGGGCGTCACCTCCCGGGAGAAGAACATCCCTGGGGAACGGACAAGCTGAGTCACCACAACCCTTTCAGCCCCATTCACCACAAAGGTACCCTTGTCTGTCATGAGCGGGAGATCGCCCATATACACGTCCTGCTCTTTGATTTCGTTGGTGTGCTGGTCAATGAGGCGAACACGAACGTACAGGGGCGCAGCATACGTTCGACCCTTTTCTTTGGCCTCCCGTACGCTGAGCGGCGGCTCCTCCAGTCGGTACCCAAGGTATTCCAGAACGAACTTCCCCGTGAAATCCTGGATGGGGAAGATTTCCAGAAAGACTTCCTCTAATCCCTGGCGCTTCCGTTTTTCAGGGGGGACGTCTTTCTGGAGGAACCACTCGAAGGACTTCTTCTGGATTTCTATGAAGTTCGGCAGCTCAGCACAGGGAGGAATTTTCGCAAAACTTCGCCTCTCAATGTAACCAACGCCCACTGATCACACCACCTTCGGGGGATTTCAATTGGAGTCAGCTCTCAAACACCGAAGAAGAATTCCGCATCTTCACCCTCCCAAACCGACAATTGGTCATTGTAAAAGATTCCCAAAATCGTGTCAATAGGAGGGAAGGAATTTTTAAGATGGCCTTTTTGGAACCCAACGGCTACCGCGAGGTTTTCAGCACCTGGTCGATAATTTTCAAAAATTCCCGATTGGAACGGGTATTCTTCATGCGTTCAATGACCATCTGCGTTGCTTCCTGAGGGTCGACATTGGCAAGAAGCCTCCGGAGCATCCAGATGCGTTCAAGGTCTTCCTTTTTGAGCAGCAACTCCTCCCGGCGGGTTCCCGAGCGGTGGATATCGATGGCGGGGAAAATGCGGCTCTCAGCCAGGGCACGGCTCAGATGGAGCTCCATATTTCCCGTTCCCTTGAACTCCTCGTAGATGACCTCGTCCATGCGGGATCCGGTATCAATGAGCGCCGTGGCAATAATGGTGAGGCTCCCACCCTCCTCGATATTCCTCGCCGCGCCGAAAAACCGCTTTGGCCAGTGGAGGGCAGAGGAATCAATCCCTCCGGAGAGGGTTTTCCCGGTTGTGGGGACAACGAGGTTATTGGCCCGGGCAAGACGGGTAATGCTATCGAGGAGAATCACCACATCTTTTCCCTCTTCGACAAGCCTCTTCGCCCGTTCCAGGGTGAGCTCTGCCACCCGGATGTGGTTTTCCGGCCTCTGGTCAAAGGTTGAAGCAATGACATGTCCTTTCACCGAGCGTTCCATCTGCGTGACTTCCTCAGGACGCTCATCAATGAGGAGGACAATCAGCACAACGTCTGGATAGTTCGTAGTAATGCCATTGGCGATTTTCTCAAGGAGGATTGTTTTCCCAGCCTTGGGTGGGGCAACAATGAGTCCCCGCTGTCCTTTCCCGATAGGAGCAAAAATATCGATGATGCGGGTGGCAATCTCGTCAGGTGTTGTCTCAAGAACATATTGCTTATTCGGGAAAATGGGGGTCAGATTCTCAAAGAGAGGACGCTTTTTCGCCTGTTCTGGGTCTTCGTCGTTAATTGCCTCAATACGCAGAAGGGCGTAGTACCGTTCTCCCTCTTTGGGTGGGCGAACCTGACCGGCGACTTTGTCCCCGCTACTCAAGCCGAAGCGCTTGATCTGCGAGGGCGAAACGTACACATCGTTCTCGCTCGGTGCAAAGTCATCGGCAGTCCGCAGAAACCCGTACCCTTCAGGGGTGATTTCCAGAATTCCCTCACTGAAAAGGTATCCCTTCGCTTCCGCACCCTTTTTCAGGATCTCGAAGATGAGGTCGTTTTTCCGTTTCCGGCTATAGCCTGAAATGCCAAGGCTCTGGGCGATTTCGGCAAGCTCGCTGTTCGTTTTTGCCTTCAGCTCTGCCAAGGTGTACTGAGGGATTTCGACCTTCCTTTCTTCTTCTTTTTCTTCGGTTACGATTTCCATGTGGTTGTTTTCAGTCACCACGTGAACCTCCTCCCGCTCTCTTTTTCACTCAAGGAGTTTCTCAGCCAGAACAACATGTTCCACCCGGTCAACGTCAAAACCAATTTCGGCATAAGGCGTGATGATTGCCCGACCTCTCATCCCCAGGATGCGCTCCACTCGATCCTCGATGTCACGAATGGAAAGACGTCGCAAGAGAAGCTTCAGGATAATCCTAAACCCTAAAAGTCGGGCAATGGCCACAGGACTCTTCCGGAGAGCGACAACACGGGCAATCCAATCCCTCTTTGCCTCCACCACTTTGGGATCAAGAAGCAGCAAATTCCCCCCTGTGAAACACCCCTCCTTAAGGCAGACAAATGTTCGTTTCCCCTTCCCTATTCTGGCCTCGTAGCTCTCCTTCCGAACTATGGGGTAGTAGAAATCCGCGGTCACTTCCGCGCACCGGGCAAGGAAATCCCGAACCGCTTCAGCCCGGAGAAGGGGCAGGTCACTTGTGGCTACAAGAACTTTCTCCTGTGCCTTAAGAACCTCAAGACCTCTGAGCGTGCTCTCAAAAGGGTCATCTCCTGCTGGGACAACAGCATCAACCCGGGTCCCGATTCGTGCCTGGAGCACATGAACTGGTCCAACAACGACTATTCTTCCAACTGAGGATACGTTCCTGAGGGCCTCTATAACATACTCTATCATAAATTTCCCCCGAATGACAAGAAGGGCACGGTTGAGAACACCAAATTTTTTTTCGATCTCCCCATCCTGACTTCCCCCCGCAAGAATCACAGCATCAGGCATGGTTCTCCCCTCCATGGTCTCCACAGCGAGTCACAGTCCAGAGAGCAGACAATCCTCGCTTCCGGAGTCGGTCAACCACCGTCTCACCCTCTTCCCTGCTTCCCACAACCCCCACAAGGGTTGAGCCACTCCCCGTGAGGAAAGCCTTCCGACACCCAAGCTTAAGGAGGAGATTCCGGTACTTGAGGAGCACGGGGTACTCCTCAAAAAGAACCTCCTCAAAGTCATTCCATATGACTTCCTCAATACCCCCGGGGTCCTGCCTTTTGAGAAACGCAACGAGCCGCTCTTCCAGCGAAAAGCCCCCCTCGCGTTTTCGCTCATCCCACTTCCTGTATGCCCAGGAGGTGGAAACGGGAAAAGGAGGGAAAAGGAGGACTAGATGACGGCGTGGAGGGAAAGAAAGCGGCGTGACCCGTTCCCCGCGTCCCTCAACCAGGGCAAAGGGAGCACCAACCACAAAAAAGGGAATATCCGAACCGAGGGACAGGGAAAGCGCCACAAGCTCCTCAAGCTGGGGGCGGTACCCTGCAAGTTGCGGGAGGAACCGCAAAAGTGCGGCGGCATTGCTACTCCCTCCTCCCAGCCCTCCCCCCGGAGGAATGGATTTCTTTACCGTGATGGCAAAACGCATCCGGGAAAGCTCGGGGAAGGCTCCCCGCAGGACGTCAACCGTCTTCTGTAAGAGGCTATCCTCCCCCAGGGGGATTGAGAAGTTGCACGAGAAAGCGTCCGAAGAAGCAAGAGTAATGCGAATTTCATCGGCAAGCTCAACCTGCTGCATGAGGGAGGTGATATCGTGGTACCCATCCTGACGAAGTCCTCGTATTGCGAGGAACCAGTTGATCTTGGCGTAGGAGTACAGCACATAAGCGGTTCTCTCATCCCCATGCATGGGCCACCCACCTGCAGGCGTTCTCAAAGGAGACCACATCCATCTCCAGAGGGAAACAGAAGCGTTCAATCACCCGGAGAAACCCTTCCCGGTCTCCCCGCACAAAGACCGTCAGGGGCCCCGGTTTCTGAGGCTGGCCCAAAGGCAAGAATTTCCCAACCTCTTGGGCACAGCTTACTGCAGGGTTCACGATGGGGAAAAGCCCCCGAGCAAGCTCTTCAAAAAAGGTACTGATGAGGGCGAAATGGGTGCACCCCATGATGACGCCCCGTACACCCCGGGCATGGAGTGCCTCAAGACGCTCCCGCGCCCAGAGCCGCCACGAAGGGGTATCGAACACTCCCCCTTCCACAGCCTCGATGAACTCCGGCCAGGCCTCCTCAACTACCTCAACCCCTGGCCGGAAACGGGTAAGGGCCTGACGAAAGCCCCCCACGCGAAT
>APCU01000039.1 GCA_000347575.1 Candidatus Caldatribacterium saccharofermentans OP9-77CS
TGTCCTCCGTTTTGCCCGCCACCTTGAGGAACAGGAACAGCGCCTCAGGGAGCTTGAACACCTTTCACTGACCGACGAGCTCACCGGGATCTACAACCGTCGCGGGTTTCTGATGCTTGCCGAGCATGCACTGCTTGTCGCACAGAGGGAGGGAAAGGAAGCGGGAGTACTCTTTCTTGACCTTGACAATCTCAAGTGGATCAACGACCAGTTTGGTCACGAGGAAGGAGACAGGGCGATTCGGGAGTTCGGCAGAATAATCCAGAAGGTCTTTCGCAAATCTGATGTTATCGCCCGCATTGGGGGCGATGAGTTCGCCGTCCTCCTCTCCGGGGTGAAAAATGCAAACCTTCAGCGGATTCTCCACCGCCTCACGCAGCTTGTGGAAGAGTGGAACAGCAGGAACCAGNGTTCTTATCGTCTCTCGTTCAGCGCAGGCTGGGCGCCCTTCCTTCCCTCGCAACCCCAGAAGATCCGGGAGCTTCTGTCCTTTGCCGATGCCCGGATGTACGACGAAAAGCGAAAGAAAAGAGGCGGCAATTCCCTCACTCCTTCCTGAGGATTTCCCGTATCCGGACCAGGGTTTCCAGAGCTTTTCTCGCAGGGACAATGAGGGTCAAAACGTTTCGTCCCTTTTCCCGGAGTGCCCGCCGGTCAGCCAGAGCCTGGGCCATTTTGAGCGCACCAAAGCCCAGGGAGCTTTTTGTGTCCCCGGGACGATCGGGAATGGGAAGGTCTTCGTCACTTTCCGTTACAATCTGCAGGAAGCTCCCCCTGCCCCCATCCCCTTTGTGGAGCTGTCCTGTAGAGTGAAGGTAACGGGGACCGTACCCCAGGGTGACGACCTGTCCGTATTCCTCCTTGAGAATCCTGCCCAGAGTCCAGAGTTCTTTTTCGATGGAAGGGTCATAAGGAGTGAAGGCCTGAATTGCCAGGTATCCATCCCTGTGGAGCTTTCCGAGGAAATCGTCCAGGGCGTCTTTGAGGGAGAGTGCCGCTTTTTCGGGGAAGAACCTGATCTCCCCATCCTGTGGCAGGTGCTCCGGGAGGAGTTCCTGGGGATTGCGGAGCATTTCCCGGGTGAAACGTTTGGTGGACTCAACATCAGGCTGATCAAAGGGGTTCAGGCGGAGGAAGTACCCCGCAAGGGCGGTGGCAAGCTCGAAGAAGTACGCGTGCTGTCCCAGGTTGTGGGGAGTCTCAAAGGGAATGGCAAGATAGGGACGCCCTTCCCCCTCAAGAGAGGTCAGAAAGGTGCGAGGAAGCTCTTCTTCGCGGGTGAAGAAGACGACGTACCCCACGTCCTGTCGGGGGTACACCTTCCATTCCCGTTCCACAACAGGAAGGATGGCTTTTCCCATTTTCCCCGTGCTCTCGGCAAGGAGCTGTTCAAGCCAGAGCCCGAAGGTCTCGAGTGCCGGGGAGGTGAAAAGAAGGACAATTTTATCGCATCCTCTGCGGTACAGTCCCCCAAGGAAAGCTCCAAGGACTGCTCCTGGGTTGTCCGGAATTTCCTGGTCGGGGAAGGAACATTCCATGGCTTTTCGGGCTTCTTCAAGAAGACGATCAAGGTCAATACCAAGGAGCGCGGCGGGGAGAAGCCCGAAGAACGAGAAGATAGAGTACCTTCCCCCGATGTTGGGGTTGTTCTCAAAGATTTCCCGAAAACGGTGCAATCGAGCTTCGGCGATGAGGGGACTTCCCGGGTCGGTGATGGCCACGAAGTTCCTTCCCGGTTCTTCCTCTCCCATGGTGTGAAGGAGAGTAAAGAAATAGCGGAAGAGCACCAGGGTCTCAAGGGTTGTCCCCGATTTCGTGGAGACGATGTACAGGGTGGTTCTGGGGTCTCCTTTTTCCGCGAAGGACCGAACGATCTCGGGATCGGTGCTGTCGAGCACTTCGACATCGAGGGAGTTCAGTGCTTTCTGGAACATCTGGGAGAACATGAGAGGGGCGAGGCTTGAGCCGCCCATGCCAAGGAGCACCGCTTTGGTGAAGCCGGCTTCCCTGACGCTTTTGGCAAAGGCCTCAAGGGTCCGCACCATCCCCTGCATGCGGCAGGGTGCTTCAAGCCAGTCCAGGCGATTGACAATCTCCTCGGGACTCTCACTCCAGAGAGTGTGGTCTTTCTGCCAGAGTCGCAGAAGTACCCGTTCCCGAGCAAGCTCCTCAAGGCATTGCTGAAATGCGCTTTCGTAATCTCCAAGAAAGAGTTTCCAGCCTCTCATTTGCCTACCCCCTTTCTGCTATTGTATCCGAAAGGCCACAGGGAATGAAAGGCCGGGGTACGGGAGAAGGAAGTCTCCGAAGTTCGTTGACAGGTTTTCCCAGAAAGGGTATATTCGAAGAAAAAAGAGGAGGGTACATATGAAGAGATTTCTTGTTCCTGCGGTGCTTGCCGTCCTTCTGGTCGGAAGTATAGCTTTAGCGTCAACGCTTGAGGAAATTAAGGCACGGGGGAAAATCTACATCGGAACTGATGCCACCTATCCCCCTATGGAGTTCCACAACGAGAGTGGCGAGATTGTGGGCTTTGATATTGACCTTGGGAGGGCTATCGCCGAAGAGCTTGGCGTGGAGGCGGTGTTCATCGATACTGCATGGGATGGGATTTTCCCTGCTCTTGATGCGGGGAAATTCGACATCATCATTTCCTCCACGTCTATCACCGAGGAGCGACTGAAATCAAAAGAAATGAGCGACCCGTACTACGTTACCTCTCAGGCTATCGCTGTGCGGAGGGACAACGAGACCATCAGGGGGCCTGAGGACCTCAAGGGGAAGATTGTGGCTGTCCAGATTGGCACTACGGGGGATTTAGCAGTAAGCGAAATGGAAGGAGTAACGGTGAAGCGATTCGATACCATCGATAAGGCCTACATGGAAGTCCTGAACGGTCGAGCTGATGCTGTGGTGAACGACCTTTCTGAAGTGGCCTACCGGATGAAGATGCTCCCCGACATGAAAATTGTAGCCACCTTCCGGGAGGGGGAAGAGAAGTACGGGGTGACAATGCGCAAGGGCGATGTTGAACTTCTTGCAGCCATTAACGAAGCCCTCCGGCGGATTAAAGCATCGGGGAAGTACGACGAAATCTACAGGAAATGGTTTGGGGAGCTGGGGAAGTAAGGTGCACTTTGATTTCTCCGCGCTTTATAAGGCGTTGCCCTCACTCCTTGTGGGGGCAACGGTGACCTTGCGAATCACGTCGCTTTCCATTGCCCTGGGGCTTGGCATTGGCATCGTCGCCGGGCTTGCCCGGGTCTGGCCCAATGTGGCTCTCCGGGCTGTTGCTGGCGCGTACATTGAGCTTGTTCGGGGTACTCCGCTTCTTGTGCAGATTTTCCTTGTGTACTTTGGCCTACCTGCCCTGGGGCTCAATCTCGACCCCTTCGTGGCAGGGGTCATCGCCATGGGCATCAACAGTGGTGCCTATGTGGGGGAAATTGTTCGGGGTGGTATAGAATCCATTGCCCGGGGACAGATGGAGGCAGCCCTGTCCCTTGGGATGACCTGGCATCAGGCCATGTACTACGTCATTCTCCCTCAGGCTTTTGTGCGCATCCTTCCGCCTCTCGGCAATGAGTTTATCGCTCTGCTTAAAGACTCTTCCCTTGTGTCCACCATCGCCATCGCCGAATTAACCCGGACAGGGCAAATCATTATCACGAGAACCTTCAAGTCCTTTGAGATCTGGAGCGGCGTGGCGCTCTTTTACTTCATCATGACGTACCTTATCTCCCGTATCGTCAGATTTTCGGAGGAGAGGCTACGGTACAGTGAGTGAGTGGGTGGTTGAGGTTCGGAATCTCAACAAGTACTTTGGCCGGCACCACGTTCTCAAAGACATTACCCTCCGGGTTCGCTTTGGGGAAGTGGTCTCCATCATCGGGGCTTCAGGGTCAGGGAAGAGCACCCTTCTGCGGTGTCTGAACGGCCTTGAGCCCATCCAGAGCGGGGAGATTTTCATTGATGGAGTGTGCATCACGGCAAACGGCGTGAACCTGAGCAAGGTTCGTCAGTCCATCGGGATGATTTTCCAGAGTTTCAATCTCTTCCCGCACATGACGGCCCTGGAGAACATCACCCTTGCACCGCAGAAGGTCAAACGCATGCCCCGGGTGGAAGCAGAACGCATTGCCCTGGAACTCCTCCGGAAAGTCGGCCTTGAGGAGAAGGCCCATGCCTACCCAGCACAGCTTTCCGGAGGCCAGAAGCAGCGGGTGGCCATTGCCCGGTCTTTGGCCATGAACCCCAAAGTCATGATGTTCGATGAACCCACATCGGCTCTTGACCCGGAGACGGTCAAGGATGTCCTCGACGTTATGAAGGAGCTTGCCCGGGAGGGCATGACCATGATTGTCGTGACCCATGAAATGGGGTTTGCCCGGGAGGTTTCGGATCGTGTGGTGCATCTTGATGATGGGAGGATTGTGGAGGAAGGGCCTCCAGAGGAGATATTCTACCGGCCAAAGCATCCCCGAACTCGGGAATTCCTGAGTAAAGTCATCAACATCTGAGGTGGAACCATGGGAGGAAGTGTGGTGAAGATCGGCGTCATTGGCTTTGGGACTGTGGGAGCCGGGACGGTCAAGGTCCTGTGGGAGAGGCAAAGCGATATCGAGAAGGTGCTCGGAGTGCGAATTCAGGTTGNCCGNGTNATCGATAAGGACTGGGTACGGGAACGCCCGGTGGTCGTTCCGCCGGAGCTTCGAGGAGAGGATCCGGCTCTGGTCCTTGAGGACCCCGAGATTCAGATTGTTGTGGAGGCCATTGGGGGGGTTTCTCCGGCTTTTGAGATTGTTTCCGAAGCGCTCTCCCGGGGGAAAAGCGTCGTGACACCGAACAAGGAGCTCATTGCCAAAAGAGGTGGGGAGCTCCTTGAGATTGCCACAAAGCAGGGCGTCGACCTCTTTTTTGAAGGAGCAGTTGGTGGAGGCATTCCCATCATCCATGCTCTGAAGGAGCAGCTTGCAGGAGACGACATCGAAGAAGTCATCGGTATTGTGAACGGGACAACCAACTTCATTCTTTCGGCGATGTCCCTCCAGAGAGCCCCATACGAGGAAGCTCTGCGAGAAGCCCAGCGGCGGGGTTTTGCCGAGCCCATACCCACCATGGACGTTGAAGGGTTCGATGCGGCATACAAGCTGGCCATTCTGGCCTCCCTGTGTTTCCACACGAAAGTCGATGTGGACAGCGTCTTCCGGGAGGGCATCACTCGCCTTATCCCCGAGGACCTTGAGTTTGCCCGGGAACTGGGCTTTGTCGTGAAGCTTCTGGCCATCTCAAAGAAGACGAACGGTCGCCTTGAGCTTCGGGTGCATCCGGTTCTTCTCCCCGAGGAACATCCCCTTGCAAGCGTCACGGGCGTGGAGAACGCCATCTACGTGAAGTCGAAAACCCGAGCCTTGACTTTCCGGGGTCCGGGAGCGGGAGGGGAGGCTACAGGGAGTGCCCTGGTCGGTGATATCATCGAGGCCATCCGCAACCTCAAGTATAACTGTCGGGGACGGGTGGGATGTACCTGTCTCAGGGAACTTCCTGTCCGGCCGGTTGAGGAGCTCGTTACGCAGTACTGCGTCAGAATCCTGGCCCTCGATGTCCCCGGAGTTTTGGGGAAGATCGCCACGCAGTTTGGAGAAGCAGGCGTTAGTCTCTCAGCGGTGAAGCAGCCGGTGAGCACTCCCGGGAAACTCACGAATATCTATTTCCTCACCCATGAGGTTCAGGAGGCGAGACTCCGGGATTCCCTCGAGCGCATTCAGAGGCTCGAGGTGGTGAAGGATGTGTATGCCATCCGGGTGGAACGGGGGGATTCGTGAGGTGGAGCAGGAGGAAATCGTCACGTCCTTTGTTTGCCTTTCCTGTCAGCGGGAAACAATGCATCGGGTACTCTACCAGGGGGGAATCGTCAGATCCATCATCTGCCAGGAATGCGGACTCGAAGTTGGTCTTGACCGGGCAAAGCTTGTGGCGCTTTATGGGGAACAGCTCATTGAGCGAATTCTCACCAAACCCCAGCGTCTAACTGAGGAGTACAGGCGAGACCTTTTTGAGTTCTTCAGTACCATTCCTTTCCGAATTATCACCAAGCCTTACCGGATGCTCAAAGAGTTCGAGTCACTGTGCGGGGACTGATTTGCGGAAAATGCACGCATCTCCGCTGGCTTCCAGGGTCTCCCCCGGGGCAAGCACCACAAATCGCTCCTCGTCCCACCGTCCCTCAAGGAGGTCTCGAAGAAGCCTCTCGTCCCCCTCGACGGTTCTGTATTCCCATCCCAGAAACTTGGCGCATTCCTTGGTAAAGGCTTCATAGATTTCGTCCACCGGAAAGCCCCACCGGATGTAGAAGGCGTAGTGGTATTCTCGCTGCCAGCTTTCTTCAAGCTGCATGAGATAGCGGGCGTTGTCCTCGCCGTACTTTTCCCGATAGGTTTCGTACACCAGGGTGTACCGTTCTTTCCCCGGCTCAAGGGAGTGCTCAATCCATCCGGGGGAGTACCAGTAGATGCCCCGGTACTGATTGATGAGTTCTTCGTATCTCCTGTGCGACCCAAGGAGTATGGCAATGCAGTCGTGGACGCGGGGGATGACGATGGGATAGCGAGGAGAGGAAAGCCCCTCTGTTCCCCGGCTGCAGAGGCCGTATCCAAGGAGGATGGCATCATAGTCGTAACCCGTTTCCAGGTTCCCCTTCTCATAGACGAAGCGCTGCGGACCCGTGGTTGCGATTTCTCGCCTGAGAGTTTCCCGAAGGGTTTCAGGATCGTTGTGGAGCCCCAAGGGAAGAAAGGTCACGTCGCAGGCGCTTTTGACCTGGGAAACGAGGAACGAGATTTCCCGGTACATTGACCGGCAGGCGATGACCCTGAAACGGTGCTGCACCACGCTGTGCACTGTATCACCCCTTTTTGGGCATTGTATCCCTGCATCTTGTGCTCTGTAAAGGGAAGGGGGATAATTTCCCAGGGAGGTGGTGTTCTTGCTCTGTTGCGATTACCATATGCATACTCCACGCTGTGGCGATGCCTCCGGGACGTATGAGGAGTACGTGGAGAAAGCCCTGGAGCGTGGGCTTCGGGAAATCGGGTTTTCCGGGCATTCCCCCCAGTATTTCCTCCCCAGGGAACACCGGAGGAGGGAGTCGGCAATTCCTGAGGAAGAACTCGAGGACTACATTCAGGAGGTAGAGGCTCTTCAGGAGAAGTACCGGGGGTCTCTGGAGATTCGTGTGGGACTTGAGGTGGATTTCGTCCCGGGTCATGAGCGAGAACTTGAAAGAATTGTCCATACCTTCCCCTGGGACTATCTCCTCCTTTCGGTCCACTATCTGGGGGACTGGCCCTTTGACCATCCGAAGTACATTGGAAGGTACAAAGAGTGGGATATCAACGACCTTTTTGCCACGTATTTTCGGGTGCTCAGGGAGGGAGTGGAAACGGGGTACTTCGACGCGGTGGCCCACTTCGATCTCCCCAAGAAATTCGGCTTTCGCCCTACCCGGGAGATTCCTGAAATGGACGAGGCACTTCTTGCCTGCCAGAGGTACGGAGTGAGCCTTGAGCTCAACACTGCAGGCTGGCGAAGGCCGGTGGGAGAAGCTTACCCGTCGCTCGATATCCTTGTGCGGGCGAGAGACCTTGGGCTTTCGGTCTGTGTGGGGTCTGACGCCCACAGGCCTGAGGATGTGGGGAGGGACTTTGAGAAAGCAGAGGATCTCCTCGGTAGGGCCGGGTTTACCTCGGTAGTCCGTTTCGCCAAACGCCGGAAAATTCCTGCTGTTTTTCGAGAGCACACCTCATGCGGATGATTGCCGCTATGGCCATCCTCGCTTTGGGTGCGCCCTTTATGTACCTTTTTCTGGTCTCCCGTTTCCCCGATTCCTTCTTTACCCGATACTTCATCTGGATGTGTTTGTTCTTGCTTTTGGGTATTTTCTTCACCCATCTTTTCCAGAGACGATAAACGTGGTATACTCGAGGTGGCTTGGAGAAAAAGAAAGCCTTCCGACTCAGTCGGAAGGCTTTCTTTTTTGGAGGATAGTATGAGTCGCATTGGTGAGGTTTTGCGGGGTTTCCCGGTTATCGGGGCGCTTCGCAGCAGCAACACAAAGGATCTCAGAGAAGAGGATCTCAGGTTCTGCTCGGTGTACTTTATCCTCGAAGGGGATATTTTTGAGGCCCGAAGAATTGTAGCCCTTGCGGATGACAGCGTGGCCTTTTTCCTCCATCTGGATCTTTTTGGGGGCATTGCCCCTGATGAGGCAGGGTTCCTCCTGCTTCGGGAACTTTTTCCCCGGGTGAGAGGAATCATTTCCACACGAGCCCGAACACTCACTCTTGCCCGGCGCATGGAATTCATCACCATCTTCCGCCTTTTCTGTATCGATAGTGAGTCTCTCCGGACAGGTCTCAAGGTGATCCAGGAAGTTGGCCCCGATGCGGTGGAAGTTCTTCCGGGGATTGTTTTTCCCAAAATTT
Organism: Candidatus Caldatribacterium saccharofermentans OP9-77CS; assembly: GCA_000347575.1. Classification (GTDB taxonomy): domain Bacteria; phylum Atribacterota; class Atribacteria; order Atribacterales; family Caldatribacteriaceae; genus Caldatribacterium; species Caldatribacterium saccharofermentans. The sequence goes on from APCU01000039.1 coordinate 8,484, forward strand.
GCAGGTTTCTCCCCCTTGAGGGATTCCCCCCGGTCATCTGCGGGGGGTTCATCCGGACNCCNAAAGANGTNCGAGATATNTTGAAAAGCGGTGCCCTTGCGGTGTCAACGAGTGCGAAAGACCTCTGGAAGATGAACGAAGCCCTGAAGGAATGCAGATAGTGGTGGGAGAAGATGAAGGTATACGATGTCGCCATTGTGGGTGGAGGAGTGGTGGGTTGCGCTATAGCGTGGTACCTCGCCCATTGTTCTCTGGATATCCTCCTCCTGGAAAAGTGGGAGGACGTTTGCTGCGGAGTCAGTAAGGCGAATACCGGTATCCTTCATTCTCGAAGTTACTGGACCCCGGGAACGTTGAAAGGGGAAATGCACCTTCGCTCTCTCTCCTGGTTTGAAAGAGCTTTCCAGGAACTTGGCCTTTCGCCCCTGCGGTGTGGGGCACTAACGCTTGCCTTTTCCAGGGAGGAAGCCAGGTACCTCGAAGTGCTCAAAAAGCGGGGAGCAATTGCGGAAGCAGTCATCCTTTCACCAAAGGAAGTTCTTGCGATTGAGCCCCGGGTGAACCCTGGAATCTACGCTGGGTACTTTGACCCGGAGGCCATGGTCATTTCTCCTTTCGCTTTAACCATTGCTTTAGCAGAGGGTGCAGCCCTCAACGGGGTCGAGATTCACTGTGGAAAGGAAGTCATTGCTGCAGAGTCTTCGGGTCGGTTTCTGCGGATTTACTGTGGCGATGGAACGGTCTACCACGCTCGCTTCCTTGTAAACTGCGCTGGTGCTTCTGCGGTCCACCTTGCTCGAAACCTTGGAGATTCTCTGCCACCACTTTCCTTTTTCCGGGGGCAGTACTTTGTGCTTGATCGAGAATGTCAGGGATTCGTGCGCTGCGTGCTGTACCCGGTGCCCACGGAAAAGAGCAAGGGCATTCTCGTCGCCCCGACTCCNGAGGGCAACTCTCCTCCTTGGGCCGAATTTCGAACCCACTCAGGGAGAGGACACCGCCACCACCAGAGAGGGCCTTCTTGAGGTTGAACGGGGAGTACAAAGACTTGTCCCTGATATTCCCCTTGACCGGGTGATCACAACGTTCTCCGGGGTGCGGCCAACACTCCCTGAGCGGGACTTCCTCATCGTTTTCTCTCCCTCGCTACCCTGTGTGCTCCACCTCGCCGGTATCGAGTCTCCAGGACTCACCGCGTGTTTCGGCATCGCCGAATACGTGGGTGAACTCCTTGCCAGGCGTGGTCTTCCTCTCTGGGAGAGGAACGATTTTCGCCTTCGAGTTCCTTCCCGGGCCTTCCGGGAGTGCTCCCTTGAGGAACGGGAACGCCTGATCCGTGAAGATCCCGACTGGGGGAAGATTATTTGTCGCTGTGAGGAGGTCACCCTTGCGGAGGTAAAGCGAGCGCTTCGGGCAAATCCCCCTGCCCGAACCCTTGATGGACTCAAGCGGCGAGTTCGGGTTTTCGCTGGGCGATGCCAGGGGAGTTTCTGTGGTATGCACCTTCCCCGGATTCTGGAGAGCGAAGGTGGTATTCCTGTCCATGGTCTTCGAAAATCCGGCCCCGGTTCGTTCTATGTGCTCCGAAGGGATGAGGTGGCAACGTATGCCGAGGTCCGTTGACGCAGAGGTTGTGGTCATTGGTGGAGGACCAGCAGGAATGGCTGCTGCGCTCTCAGCGTGGGAGTGGGGAGCCCGAAAGGTGTTCCTCCTTGAACGAAACCCTCATCTTGGGGGAATTCTCAACCAGTGCATCCATCCCGGATTTGGACTCCGTCTTTTTGGAGAGGAGCTTACTGGTCCAGAGTACGCAGAGCGTTACATCGAAGCGCTGGAGAAAACCGGGGTAGAAGTTCTCACCGACACCACTGTCCTTGAGGTTGACAAGGACCGGCATGTTGTGGCTGTGAATCGGAAAGGAGTATGGGTTTTCCGTGCTCAGGCTGTAGTCTTTGCGGTGGGGTGTCGGGAACGAACCCGGGGAATGATTCGTCTTCCAGGGACTCGTCCGGCGGGAATTTTCACCGCAGGGTGTGCCCAGTACCTGGTGAATATTGAGGGGTACCTTCCAGGGAAAAGAGCGGTGATTCTGGGATCAGGAGATATCGGTCTCATCATGGCTCGCCGGCTGACCCTTGAGGGGGTGAAGGTTGAGGCGGTGGTGGAAATTCGCTCTGTCCTGAGTGGACTTTTACGAAACTATGTTCAGTGCCTTCTGGATTTCCGAATCCCTCTCTTCCTCTCTCATACCGTTTTGGAAGTCCTTGGAGAAGAACGGGTGGAAGGCGTTGTGGTGGGCAGGGTGGATGAGGAGGGGAATCCAGTGGGTGAGGAACGCCTCTTTCCCTGTGATACGCTTTTGCTTTCCGTTGGTCTTGTCCCTGAGAGCGAGCTCCTCAAGAAATCCCGAATCCCCCTGTGTCCTTCAAGTGGTGGGCCCTTTGTGGATGAAGACTTTGCCTGTGACATTCCAGGGTTTTTCGCCTGTGGCAATGTCGTGGGCGTTTTCGACCTTGTCGANTACGTTACGGAGAGCGCACTACGAATTGGGCGGAGAATCAGGGAGACCGAGGGGCATACACCACCTCGTTTTATCCTCTCTCCCCGGGAAGGAGTGGCAGCGCTATTCCCCCAAAGGATTCGAAAGGGGGAGGATGGTTTCCTCTATGTCCGGCCAAAGGAAGGCCTCAGAAAGGCTCGCCTTTCCCTCATCCACGACGGGAAGGAGTTCCATTCCCTTACTCTTCCTCTCTGCCGACCGGGGGAGATGGTTCGTCTTGACCTCGCCCAGGTGTCCTGGCCAGAAGGAAAAGGGGAGGTGCAGGTTGTCCTTCGTGGGGAAAGACACATCGACATTCTCTGAAGTGTTCTGTATCGTGTGTCCTCTGGGGTGCCGCATCGGGGTAGAACAGGGGTCAGATGGCCTTATCCTTCGGGGTGGATGCTCCCGGGGGCAGGAGTACGCCAGGCAGGAGGTCACCTCTCCCTGTCGGGTGGTGACGACAACGGTTCGCATCCGGGGAGGAGAGATTCCCCGGCTCCCGGTACGAACCTCTGCACCCTTCCCCAGGGAACGCATCTTTGAACTCATGGAGTTCCTGCGCACCTTTGAAGTTGCTGCTCCCGTCCGGCGGGGGGAGGTCCTTGTGGAGGATCTCCTTGGGACCGGGGTGCATCTTGTGGCCACACGGACTATTCGCCGCCTGGAGAAGGAAGGGGAAGGCTCAGAGGGAGCCTGAGCTGGAGCATCCCGATTTTCATCTTGGCCACAGGGATGAGGGTGATTTCGTTTTTCTTCTCTGCAAGGTCCAGGACAAGCTGGTACACCTTGAGGGCTTCAACGACGTTGTCCTCTGCCTCGTAGATTGAACCAAGGAGATTCAGGGCGGTGAGGTTTTCCGGGTCCTTTTGCAGTACCCGAGCAATGCAACCCTTTGCCTCCTCGAGCATTCCCGCCCGGAAGTACCAGCCCGCCTCTTCGAGGAAGAAGTCCTCTTCCTTCTCATAAAGCGCTCGGGCACTCTGATGGAAGTGTTCGGCCTCCCTGGTTTTACCGAGCTTCTCCGCGGCGATAGCAGCCACAACGTAGGGAGTTGGTCGCTCGGGGAATATTGTAATGGCCTCCTGGCAGTGGGTGAGCACCTCCTCAAAGGCCTGGTTCTGCAGGGCCTGTTCTGCGGCGGTGAGGGCGTTGAGGTACTGCTGTTCTCTTGGGGGGAGGCGGAAGACGAAAAAGTATAAGGCCACAAGGATAAGAGCGACGCCTCCCAGGATGGTTGCGGTTCTTTTCAGGCGCTTCTTCCGCTCTTCCTCTACCTTTTTGTCCAGCCACCACCACCATCGTTCTTCGTTCGGTGCGACCTGTTTCCGTTCCTCCTGCAGGCGTCTTTTTCCGACCACTTTCAGGAAGAGTGCGGCGTTTTTCTCCAGGAGTGCATCGAAATTCCGTACCCTGATCCACTCGGGTTCGACCAGTGCTCCCTGGGATTCGTAGAACCGCAACCATTCTTCAATGGCATCCCGGAGCGCGAGAAGGGTGACGCCTCTGTCCCTTTCATCCCTGAGGTTGGCGACCCTTTTCACATAGCCTTCAATCCACTGCCGGACCTCATCGAGTTCAGGAATACCCTGCCTTTTCACGCTGACCACCTCAGGTACATTGTACTTGATTCCTTTCCTTTTGAGTAGGATTAATGCGATTTGGAGCCACTTGGAGTTGCTGGGAGGTTCTCAACGCCTTTTCTTGTGGTATACTTTTCCAGGAATTTTCCAGGGTTTTCCAGGTTGTAACTTTTAGCCATGAAGGTTGTTGCAGAAAACCGGAAAGCAAGGCACCTCTATGATATCCTGGAGCGGCTCGAGGCGGGGATTGAGCTGAAGGGGACGGAGGTCAAGTCCCTGCGAAACCACGCTGTGAGCCTGGACCAGAGTTTTTGCCATGTTAAGGATGGCGAGATGTGGCTCCATAACATGCACATTGCTCCGTACCACTTCGGAAATGTTTTCAACCACGATCCCCGGAGGTCCCGGAAGCTCCTTTTGAAGAAGCGGGAAATCCTTCGCTGGGGGTCTTTAGTGGAGCAAAAGGGCTTGACAATAGTTCCCCTGCGGGTGTACTTTAATGAGCGGGGAAAGGCAAAGGTCGAGATTGCGCTCGTCAAGCCTAAGAAGCTCTACGATCGCCGCAGGGAACTCATGGAGCGGGAAGAAAAGCGAGCCCTGGAGCGTTTACTGAAGTACAGGGCGTAAAGGTGTGGGGGCGTAAGGGTCTCGACAGGGCCAAGAGGAGTTGAAGAGGCGAGCCGAGGTCTCCACCGGGGCTCGTAAAAAAGGTGGAGCAACGACAAACGCCGACGCTCAGTTGGCACTCGCTGCGTAATTCGCACGCAGCACGCCCCTGGGCAGACCGCCTGCTATGCCCAGGTCGGCGCCAGATAGCGGGCTGGTTTCCGGGAGTCCTCAGGTACCGGAAATGAGAACTCACTGAGGAAGCGTATGGTTCATCCGGCCTCAGGGAGGGACCGTGCGCTCAAGGAAAACTGAGGCTACGCTCGTAGGCTCTTCACTCTGTCGGGTTCTGGACGTGGGTTCGACTCCCACCGCCTCCACCAGTTTGTGTATCTTCGTTTCTTCGTTCCCGTGAGCCTACCTTGGGAGGGAAAGCGCATGGAGACGCTCCATATTCGCTGGCAGAGACTCCTCGTTGATGGGGCAACATGCCCTCGCTGTGCTTCTACAGAGGAAGAACTTGAAAGGGCTTGCGCGTTGCTGGAGCAGATCCTTGCCCCCTTGGGCATCGGTATTGTCCTTGAGAAGGCAATCCTCTCTCGCGAAGACTTCCAGAAAGACCCTCTGCAATCGAACGCGATCGTGCTGAACGGTCGCCCCCTAGAAGAGTGGCTTGGAGCCTCACAGGGTGCAAGTCCCTGCTGTGACGTCTGCGGCCCGGTGGGCTGTCGCACTGTGGAAACCGACGGGCAGGTTCACGAAGCTATCCCCGCTGAACTCATTGTGAGGGCAGCGCTCCTCGCGGTTTCTGCATCCCTTTCGGAATGTTCCCACTGTGGGCCTTCTTGTTGCTCTTTGAGGTAAGCGCTCATGGAGGGATGGCGACTTTTCACCATTTTCGGGAGTGCTTTCATTGTTGGTTTTTCTGGAGCGCTCATGCCTGGACCTTTGCTCGCTCTTGTCCTTTCGGGTGTTCCCCGTCTTGGATTCCGGGCTGGTCCTCTCACCGTTGTGGGCCATGGCATTCTTGAAGCTGGTATGGTGGTGAGCCTTGTCCTTGGTTTTGGGAGGATTCTGGCACTGCCCCTTGCCCAGCGCCTTATTGGCATTGTGGGGGGTGGGGTACTCGTGTACCTTGGAGTAGGTATGCTTCGAGCCTTCCGGAGCATTACCATCTCTGGAGACTGGGGAAAGAAAAGGACCGGTCGGAATATGGTGCTCGGTGGGGTTCTGACGAGTATTTCCAATCCTTACTGGATCATGTGGTGGGCGACTGTAGGGCTTGCCATGCTCCTTTCAGCAAGCCAGGCACGAATCTGGGGCATCGTCATCTTCTTCCTCGGGCATATCCTGGCGGACTTTGTGTGGTACAGTGCTGTCTCGTTCACCCTCGACCGGGGGCGGGGCGTTTTCTCCGAGCGGTTCTATAAAACCCTGGTGGGAGTGTGCGGCGTGATGCTCCTTTGCTTTGGAGGGTATTTTGCTCTGGGGGTGTTGTAGGTGATTCGTCTTGTTTTTGCACCTGCGCCGTACCGCCACGAGGAGGTCACGTACGTATACTGGGAGTATGAGCTTGAGAGGCCCTATGAGCTCTACCTTATCCCCCTGAGGGCGCTTAACGTGTTCCTGGAGGAAGCACTCGCGCAGGAAAAAGAGTTCCCGGAAAACATCCGCATTTCTTTTGAGGATGGTCGCATCCGTGTGTGGACGCCTTTTGCAGCGTACTCGGAGTACCTCTTTGAACGTCTGGAACGGCTTCTGAGGGACAGAGTTCGAGCCATTCTTGAAGAAATCATGTTCTGAGGATTACCGTAGGGAGAGGAAAAGGAGGAAGAACGCCCCCAGAAGAATCCGGTAGTATCCGAAAGGTGCAAGCCCCTTCTCCCGCACCAGCCTGAGGAGCACAATGCAGGAGAGGAGGCCGCTCCCCAGAGCGGCAAAGAATCCGGGAAGGGCGCTTTTGAAAAGCACCATCCCCCCCGAAGCCTCTCGCAAAAGCACCAGGGCTGTTGCTCCGCCAATGGTGGTGAGGGACAGGAGGAAAGAGAAGATTACCGCCTCGCTTCTTTTGAGGCCCACACCGATTCCCCCAAGGATTGTGATGCCTGAGCGCGAAACTCCTGGAATCAGCGCCAGTGCCTGGAAAAGGCCGATGATCACAGCATCTCTGATATTCATGGCTTCCAGGGTTTTTTCTCCTTCGTGCCGCACCAGGAGGAAAATAATCCCCACTCCAAGGAGAACGGCGCTCACGAGGAACAGATTGTCCCGAAAAACAGTCTCCACTTGATCTTCCAGGAGATACCCAAAAACTCCCGCCGGTATGGTGGCAATGAGGACTTTCAGGACGATTGAAGGCCGCCGCAGGACCCGCCCTGTGGAGGGGAGGAAGACCAGGAGAACGGCAAGCCATGTTCCGGTGTGGAGCAAGACGTCAAGGGAGAGGTGGGCCTCGCCCAGGGGGAAAAGGGTCCGGAGAAGGAGCAGGTGGGCCGATGAGGAAATGGGAAAGAATTCCGTGAGTCCCTGGATGAGACCAAGAACAAGACCCTCTGTGGTGCCCAATTTTACCACCCTCTCTCGCAGACGTTTTCTGATTGTAACAGAACGCCTTTTGTTTTGCCACCTTCTTTTCCCATTCGTGAGCCAGATAGGCTGGGGTCTTGATTGACACAGGGAACATTTCCCGGTATCCTAATTGAGGGTTGCCCATGGGAGCGGAGAGTACGGAGACCAGAGGAGCACGTCCATCTTCCCGAATGGGGGAAGGTGGATTTTTTTGTGTCTCTTTTCGGGAGGTGGGAAAGGGTGTGGGCGCACCGGCATCTTCTGGGGATACGTCCTTTGACGAGAGAGGACATTCTCCTTGTCCTCGAGCGGGCGGCGCACTGGCGGGAGTTCCTCGAGGCCTCCCCGAAATTTGAGAACATCCTTTCGGGATACTCTATGGTCTGCCTGTTCTTTGAGCCCAGTACGAGGACCCGGATGTCCTTTGAAATGGCGGGGAAGCTTCTGGGCATGAATGT
>APCU01000040.1 GCA_000347575.1 Candidatus Caldatribacterium saccharofermentans OP9-77CS
GAAATTCGGGCATTCAGCTCGAACGAGCGAAGCCACCTCAAAGGCAAAGGGAGCCGGACCGATGAGGGCTCTTTTGTCCACCGCGTAATCAAAGACCTCGAGGTTCACCCCAAGGAGGTATCCGGAAACCTCTGCCCGTTGTTCTGCATACCGGCAAAGCTCCACAAGGGATTCGACGAGTCGCTTTCTCGCCTCTTCCTCTTTCCTCTCTCCCGGTCGCTTCCCGGAAGGGAAGGCCAAAGCTTTCGCTTTTGCAACGTACGCCTTATCCACAGCCTGCTTGAGGGCTTCAAGGGCCTGTTTCCGCTCTTCCTCTTCAAGAGCACCCAGGTTGAGTCCCTTTGAGAGCACAAGGGGCTGGGCCCCAAGAAGGACCTCGACCCGGGCCACATCGCACATTGTGCCAATGGTCTGAAGCACCCCTTCGTCAAGAAGGGCACTCACCTCAATGGCCTGGAAGAATTCATCCACAAGGATTTCTTCCACGCTCTGCACAACGTCTTCTTGAGTCGTCGCCTGCGGATAAGCCATGAAATGCACAATGCCCATGTGGAACGTGTCGTGCCACGGGTACACGTTCTGCACCTCCTCCAGGATCAAGCGTNCTGGTTCTTTGCCCCTTGAGAACATAGTACCGGAACGCAGAACCGGGCACAATACGTTCTCTGGCTGGTGTCCGCTCCTGCCGCTCTCCGTTAACTGGAAAAACGCCCCAGACTTCGGAGAGCTCCAGAAGCCCGCTGTAGTCTATGGCCTTGAAATCTCCGACGAATCCCCAAAGACCTGGGAACCGCTAACCCACCTGGGTTTCCTGAATACCGTCTTCCCGCAAAATTTCTCGCAGGTCCTCCGGCCACAACACTCCCATTTCGCAGAGGATATCACCCAAAGGGCGATGGGAGAACCTTTGAACCCGGAGTGCTTCGGCAAGGTGTTCTTCCTCAATAATTCCCATTTTGAGAAGCCTCTCGCCCAGACGGGGGAACTGTTGAGGAAGCTTGCGCTTTAGCACTTCCAACCCCTGGGAGATTGCTTCTGAAGGAGCAAGAACCACTGCCACTTTCCTCACGCCCAGTTCCGCTGCAAGGCTACTCATCGTCTCCTGGGAGAGCGGCTTTGCGGTCGCAAGGAGCACAGAATCCCTGCCCCATGCTATCGGCACCACAGCATACCGGCAAAAAACCGCCAGGAAACGAGAATGATTCCCTTCTATCCGGAGGGTATAAGGATCCGGTTCCAAGAAACCGGTTTGCAACAGCTCTCCCAGACACTCCAAGAGCTCTGTTTCGGTGATGAACCCTTCCTTAAGGAGCTTCTCACCAAGGCGTTCCTGCTCCTCCTTTCTCCGAAGCGTCAAGGCAAGTGTTTTCGGATCAACAATACGCTTTTCAAGGAGAAGGTCTCCAAGGCGGCGTCTGTAGCGGACCAGGGCCTTGGGAGAGAGATACGAATGCCTGGTCTTCTGCCACCGTGGACGACTCCGGGGGAATCCAAAAAGAGCGATTCGCCAGGCCCGGAGAGTGGCAAGGAAGTTAATCACGTTGCCCCAGACCGTCCGAAGGGGTAAAAGCGGGGGAATCAGGCAACCTGCCACTGCTGAACGCCACCCATAGACGTTCTTGAGCGCTACCATCCGCATCAGCTGTCGCTCAATCATGAAAACGGTGAGCACCGCGCTCAACCACCAGGAAAAAGACCCTCGAGGGTAGACAGGGGACAGCGAGCAGAAGAGAGAGCAAACAAAGTAGGCAAAAACCGCATAGCCCGGCAAGGGAAGGAGATTCCCGTACTTGGCCTTCCAGTCCCGGTAAAGGCTGTACTTGGCAATGCGGGAAAAACGCCGGTCGCAAAGTATCTGCCAGAGCGAAAAACTCTGAAAGGAAATACCGTAAATCCAGCGTGACTTCTGTTTCACCGCTTCCCTGAGGGTGTTGGGGAAAATTTCCCGAGTAGCAATGTACTCCACCACCACTCGCCCATCCTCTGTCACCCGTTCCACTCCTTCAAGGAAGAAATGGGTGGCGATACCGAACCGGGCGAAATCCAGGGAAAGCCTGTAGTCTTCAGTGAGACTCTCCTCATCGAAGAGTTTTCCAGTCCCCAACGCATCCAGCACCGAGCGGGCAATGACGAAACCGGCACCCGCCGAGGGAACTACTGCCCCACTTGCCTCCCGGGCAGGCAAGCCTCGATAGTGATTCTCAGCAAACTCATCGGCATAGGTAGAAGCGGTGAGGTAAGGGAAAAAAGTACGCCAGCTGGGATAGACCTGGAGAGGAAACACCGGCAACTGCACCACTTCGTACTTCAACGAGAGGTAGTTGGCCAGCTTCAAGGAGGTGGGGTGGATCACGTCCTCAGCGTCGTGGATAATGAAACACCCAAAACGAAGGCGTCTTTCCTGCTCGAAGCGGAGGATGAACTCGAAAACCTGGTTGAGGTTTTGAGCCTTGCTGGTAGGACCTTCTCGAGGATTCACTACAGCGTGGATTTGAGGATACCGCTCCGCTAATTTCTGGACCTCTTCCACCGTGGCAATATCGTTCGGGTATACCCCAACAAAAACGTGTAGGAGCGCCAGGGGGTAATTGACAGAGTGAAGGAGGTTCTCCACCATGGGTCCAATGACTTCGGCTTCATTCCAGGCGGGGATGAGGATAGCAATCAATCTCCGGGGCACCCGGTCAAGTTCTTCAATCCGTAACCGGTGTCTGATTCGTTTTCGGCCCCAGAAGTAGTAGTAAAAGTCCCAGAAAAGGTCATCAAGACTGAAAAAGAGAAAGGATGCAGCAACAAGAAAACCTGTCCAATACAGGATCCTGCCCACAGCCCTTGCGCGTCATCCTTCCGCGAATCCGAACGCTGAGGGTATTCTATCAAAAAGACGAATCGCAACGCCAGTACCTGGGGTTCACATCCTGTGGGACACCAGAAAGTCCGGTTCTCAGACGTTCCAGGGTTTCTCCAGTCCCGGTAGAACCTTTTCCTCATCAACCCTTTTCCAGGGCGAATGGATTTTCCACGTCTCATCCCCACCGGTGCGGTGCTTTCTGCCCTACTGCGGGTTCCGGCATGCCGAGGGGCAGGCAACTTTCGACCTCCTTTATTCACCCAAACACCGACCTTCGGTCCGGTGGTACCTCCCGAGCAATGCCGAAACGTGTGCCTCCATCGGGTATAATGTACTGGGAGTGACACCTGGGTGAGCGGTGAAATCGCCTACATTGAAGACGAGAAAGACGTTGCGGAGTTTGTGACGTACTTTCTGGAAAAAGAAGGGTACCGTGTCCTTCACTTCTTTAGAGGAGAAGATTTCCTCAAGGAAATGGAGCGCCTCTCGCCCCAGCTCATTCTCCTTGACCTTATGCTTCCTGGTATCGGAGGATTCGAGGTTTTCCACCACATCCGGGCCCATCCCCGTTACCGGAATACCCCGGTCATCATGCTCACCGTGAAGGACGACCCCATGGACATCGTCTCGGGTCTTGAGATGGGAGCCGACGACTACGTAACAAAACCCTTTCACCCCCGAGAACTCTTAGCCCGCATCAGAGCAGTTCTGAGGAGAGCCTCGAACCTACCTTCTGGGGGGAAGCCCCTCCAGGTTGGTGACCTTGTGCTCTTCCCGGAGAAACTCACCGTGGAAGTCCACGGAACAACCATCCCCCTCTCTCTCCGGGAATTCCGACTTCTTGAGTTCCTTGTGCGCAATCGAGGCAAGGTGGTCTCCCGACAGCAGATTCTTGACGAAGTCTGGGGCGAAGACGCTTTTGTCACCGACCGGGTGGTGGACGTGTACGTGGCACACCTTCGGAGAAAACTCGGCACCCTGGGGCAGCAGATTGTGACCGTTCGGGGAGTGGGGTACTCCTTTGAACCCTCTTGAGCTATTCCTCCTTGGGGTTTTGGGGATTGCNGCGTTCTCTCTGGGATATGCTCTTGCCCTTCTCAAAGGAAGGCCCTTCGCCGAGCTCCTCGGGGTAGCACCGGAGAAAAGCCCCAGAGAGGACCTAAAGCAATCTGTAGAGGAAACACAAAAGCACAAAGAAGCGNTGTTCCGGGATTTCCTCACCCTCCTTGACCGTGTGTCTGCCGGGGGAGCGCTGTACCTCAGGGACAGGCACCGCCTGCTCCTCAACACGACCTTTGCCCAGGCCATTGGTTTAAGAAGCGATGGGGTCAGAGAGGTTGCGTTCTTCGAAATCCCGGTTTTTGGGGATGTCCTTGCCCAGGCCGTATCGTCAGGAGAAAGGGTGAGCGTTCCTTCTTCAGGATTTGCCTTTTTGCCCTTTCTTCTTGGCGAGGAACGCTTCCTGCTCCTTGAGGATGAGAAGAAAAAAGACCAGAGACTCCGGAGCCTCAGGTATTTCCTCACCGCCCTCTGGCACGAGGTCCAGACCCCCTGACCGTCCTCTCGGGGTACCTGGAAACTCTTGAAGAGGGTCGTCCCATGGAAGGAGAAATCCTCTCCCGTATGGTGCGACAGATCAGACGTCTTGAAGGGACAATCCGGGAAATCCAGCGACTCAGCGTTCTTCTTGGGGAAAAGCCGGAGAGAATTTCGGACCGGGAGTTCTCCGCCCTCCTCCAGGAGGTTCTCGAAAAAGCCCGGGAAGACCGCAAAGACCTACGGGTTCGGGTCGATATTGCAGAGAAAGAAGGTACAGGTCTTCTCCCCCTCTCCCGCGGTGAGGCCTTTGTGCTCCTTTCTAACCTCATCACCAATGCCTTCTCCTTCAACGTTCCCGGGGGAGAAGTCGCCATCACCGTGGCTTTCGGGGAATCGGAGCTGCGTCTTACCCTTGAGAACACCACCTCACCCCCTGATGCCGAGTTCCTGCGCTGGTTCTTCGACCCCACTGAGGCGCTTCCCCGGGGAGGGAGCGGCAAAGGCGTGGGGCTGTACCTCATCAGGGAGGTGGTGGAGCGAGGGGAACGGAACGATTCATCTGCGGCCCCAGAGAGATCGAGTAGTTTTCGAGATCACGATTCCCTGGGAAACGGAGGGTGGCAAAATTTCCGAAGGGGGAACCCCTCCTCGTTGACGAACCTCACCCACCCTGGTATAATTCCATCTGCAAGCCGGGCTGGTGGAATAGGAAGACACGCTATCTTGAGGGGGTAGTGGGTTTTCGCCCGTGCGGGTTCGAATCCCGCGCCCGGCACCACCTCAAAGGCAAAGACTTCCCAAGGCCTCCGAGAAAGCCCACAAAAGCCTCAAGACCCATGGTATACTTAGAGGAAAGACTGGAGCGTGAAGGTCATGAAATGCAGCCGCTGTGGAAGGCCTGCTTTTGCGAAATTCAGAAGACATAATGCTGCCTTCTGCGAGGAATGCTTTGACCTCTTCTTCGAGCGCCAGGTTGAAGGGGCTATCCGCCGGAAACGGATGTTCACCAGGGACGAAAGAGTGCTCCTTGGGGTCTCCGGGGGAAAAGACAGCATGGCCCTGTGGCATTACCTCCACCGGGCCGGCTACAGGGTTTTCGGAGTGCATGTTTTCCTTGGCATTGGGGAGTACTCTGAGAAGTCCCGCGAGGTTGTAACCGATTTCGCCCGATCCCACAACCTTCCCCTTACTGTTCTCAACATTCAGGACTTCATTGGGTGTTCCCTTCCTGAGGCTACCCGCAGGCTCAGAGAACGGGCCTCCTGTTCTCTCTGCGGGAGCATCAAGCGCCACATCCTCAACCGTTTCGCCTTTGAAGAGGGCTTTTCCGTATACGCCACTGGCCATAACCTCGATGACGAAGCTGCCACGCTCCTTGGCAACGTCCTGCACTGGCATATCGACTACCTTGCTCACCAGGACCCTCACCTCCCGAGCCCCCATCCGAAAATGACGAGAAAAGTCAAGCCCTTCTACACCCTCACGGAAGAGGAAATCCTCCGGTACGTGGAGCTCCACCGTATCCCCTTTGTGCCTGAGCAATGTCCCCTCTCTCAGAGAGCCAAAAGCCTCGACTACAAGGAAGCCCTGGCGCTTCTTGAGGAACGGTCTCCCGGGACCAAGCACATGTTCTTTCTGGGGTTCCTCGAAAAGGGCAAAGCGTACTTTGCCCGGAGCCTCACCCCTCCGGAACTCCGTGAATGCCAGAGGTGTGGCATGCCCACCACCCAGGAAGTCTGCTCCTTCTGCCGTACTGTGGAGAGGCTGAAAGCGAAAGAGGTGAAGAACCATGCGCATTCTCGCCGTGAATAGCGGAGGATCCTCCATCAAGTATGAGCTCTTCGAGATTGGAGAACAGGAAACCTCAATCCTCCGGGGGAACATCAAGCGCCTGTACCGTCAGGATTCTTTCCTCGAACAGATGTCCTCTTCGGGCACTCTGGTAAAGAACGTCCCCAACCTCGACCACGAACGAGGACTGCACCTTATGCTTGAATCCCTCACTGAAAGCGGATACCTCAAAGACCTCACGTCCCTTGACGCCATAGGGATCAAGCTCATCAACGGGGGCAAAAGGGTGATGGAGACGCGCTTCATCGACGACGAGGTTCTCGCAGCCCTTGAGGACCTCGCTTCGGTCACTTCTGTGCACAATCCCCCGGCACTTCTTGCCATCGACATCTTTCGCCGGATTGTTCCTCACATTCCCCTCGTGGGGGTCTTTGAGACCACCTTCCACCGTTCCATCCCGCAGGCCCACCGGGTTTATGGTCTTCCCTGGTCCCTGAGCACCGAGTACGGTCTTGAGAAGCTTGGCTTTCACGGGAACTCCTACCGGTACATCGCCGAACGCATTGCCGAGCTTTCCCCTCACCACAAAAGAGTCGTGGCCTGCCACCTTGGCAGTGGCTGTAGCGTCTGCGCCATAAAGGACGGGAAATCCTTCGATATCTCAAGTGGCTTCACCCCACAAAGCGGGGTCATCATGTCCACCCGTCCGGGGGACTTCGACCCTCAGGTTCTTTTGTACCTTGTGGAGAAAGCAGGGCTTCAGCTTGCCGACCTCAACCGGATACTCACCAGGGAATCCGGACTTTTGGGGATTTCCGGAGTCAGCGGGGAAATGTGGGAACTCGAGCGAGCAGCCAAAGAGGGAAATGCTCAAGCTCAGCTTGCCATTGATGTTTTCGTGTACCAGGTGAAGAAGTACATCGGAGGGTTTGCCGCCCTCATGGGGGGCGTGGAGAGTCTGGTGTTCACCGGAGGAATCGGAGAGAACGACGCCTACATCCGGGAGAGCATCTGCGAGGGTCTGGCATTCCTTGGGATTGAGATTGACCCGGAACTCAACGCCCAGATGGTGGGCGGAAAAGAGGGGAAAATCAGCCGGTCCACCTGTGAGGTCTGGGTGATTCCAACCCGGGAAGAACTCATGGTTGCCCGGGAAACCGCACGACTCATTGCCCAAAAAAGGAGGTGAACACCATGTCTTCTGTTGAGTACCACACCCAGGGATTCAACTGTGCCGAGTCGGTGCTCCTTGGACTCTGCGAGGAAATGCACGTGGCAAGCCCCCTGATCCCCCGGATTGCCACAGGTTTTGGGGGAGGAATAGGCCACACCGGGAATATCTGCGGTGCGGTCAGTGGAGCGGTCATGGCTTTGGGGATCGCCTTCGGGAGAGAGAAACCCGAAGACAGAGCAACCCGGGACAGGCTCTACCTCCTTGTGGAATCTTTCCTCGGGGAGGTCGAAAAGGCCCTGGGTCACCTCGATTGCGCAAGCCTCATTGGGGTTCGCCTCAATACTGAAGAGGGTCTGAAGCGGTACCGGGAGGAAAACCTTCGGGAAAGATGCCGCAGTATCGTGGCAACCGTGGAGGAGATTGCCAAGAGGTACCTCTCAGGAAAGGGGAACCCCGAAAGGTAGGGGGTTCCCCGGGGAATCACGCCCGGTAGTAGGCCTCAAGGCAAAGCGGAACCTTCACGTAACGCTCGTAGAGTTCGTCGTAGATGGCCCGCTCCGGAGAGGGTTCGAAAACCCTTGTGGTGTGGGTGATATTGCGTTTCGCCTCCTTGAGGTCTTTCGCGTACCCTGTCCCCACCATGGCAAAGAGTGCTGCTCCAAGAACCGTGGCTTCCTCACAGGAGGTGACCACTACCGGGAGATTCAGCACATCGGCGCGAAGGCGATTCCAGAGAACATTCCTCGACCCTCCACCCACAACGACCACACGCTGAGGACGGAACGCAAAGGCCTCCGAAAGCGCCTCAACAGCCTGCCGGAGCTGAAAAGCAAGCCCCTCAAAGGCAGCCCGGGCAACGTGGGCCCGCCCCGTGGTGAGCCCAAGCCCCAGGATGGTGCCCTTCGTGCTGTAGGGTTTCAGGGGTCCTGAGGGCATGAAGGCGGGGATGAAGAGCACCCCATCAGCTCCAGGGTCAACAGAGGCAGCCTCCTCCACAATACGCTCGTAGATATCGCTTGCGTCCTTGAGGTCGGCAAAGAAGTGCCTCCGGACCCACTCCACCACACCCCCGGCGATCATGAGCATCTGGGGATTCCAGAACCCTTCCTCCGCGTCAAGCTCAACGAGCATCCCTGTGGTGAAGGCAACCTCCGAATCCCGGTAGTAGGGAATCCGCAACGCGGCAATCTCCCAGGTACCCGAGCTCAGGATGAGCTCGTCGTCCTTCGCCAGGGAACCAACAAGGGCAAACTGGGTGTCGTGACCTGCAGAGGTCACCGGGGTACCCGCAGGGATACCGGTCTCTTCGCTGGCGATTTTCGTCACCGTTCCGATGATTTCACCGCTTTTCACCATCCGGGGGAAGAAGTCCGGAGTGAGGCCAGCAAGGGAAAGCAGCCGCTCCGACCACTGACGACTCCTGATATCCATCATCATGGTGGTGGAGGCTGAAGGGTAATCCATGGTCATTTCTCCGGTGAGCTTGAAGTTGAAGAGCCCGGGCATCATGAGGAAGTACCGGGCTTCATCGAGGGCTTCCGGGGCGTTTTCCCGAAGCCAGAGGAGCTTCAGAAGGGTGTTGAAAGGGATGACCTGGTACCCGGTAATCCGGAAAATCTCCCGGGCGTTCACAAGTTCCACGATTCTCCGTGCCCACTGCTCCGTTCGGGAACACTGCCAGGAAATCACCGGATAGGTAAGACTTCCGTTTGCTCTCACGGGGGCACCATCTGCCCCAAAGGTGGTCACCGAAACTGCCCGGATTTCCCGACCGGCCGATGCAATGACCTTCTGGGTCGCCTGACAGAGTTTCCCCCAGATCTCCTCGAGGTCCCAGACGAGATAGTGCGCCGAGCCCTCCTGGTACTTGGGGGCGTTCTGGAAAGCGGCCATGGCGAGAATCTCTCCCTGGGGACTTATGGCCACCGCCCGGACGCTCGTTGCACCACAGTCCAGCACAAGGAAGTACTCTTTCACCATCCTCATCCCTCCTCAGACCAAAAACCGGAGAAAAGCCCCAATGCGCTGGATCTCTGAGAGTTTGGGATTTCCCGCGAACACGTACTTCACCTCTCCTCTCTGAAGTACCACCGCCTCGAGGACCTCCTCCACGATGTTCTCCACCCTCCTTCGTTCCCCGCCGCAGAGTTCACAGGAAGAAGGTGCAAGGGCCATGGTACCGCAGGATGGGCAAAGAAACCCCTCTTCTCGGTAACTCTCATCCACGACCACGGTCTGGCAGGCACCAAAAGAGGCCGCTCGAAGGACGTTGGCAAGACCAATGGTCGCTGAAGCTGCATTCCCCACCATGGTGAGTAAACGGTCAATCAGGGCATGGTCCTCCTCCTCAAGCACCATCCGCTCAAGGTGCAGGGCAACCCTGGAGATTTCCGCAAGACCGCTTTTGGGGTCAAGCGTCACCCGCCCTTTGAGTCGTTCCCGCAGGTACGAGGGGAGCACCCGCTCAAAGAGCGCGTAGTCCTCCTCCCGAAGACCCACGAAGAACACCTCGAAACGCCCTTTTCGGAAGTGCTCAAGGAGGATGTCAACGACATCCTGGAAGTGATGGAAAACTTTCTGCTCGATGCTCCGGGCAATACGGCGTTCCTCAAGGCCATACCATCCACCGGCCCGCACCCTCGAGGGAACATCGGAGAAGAAGGGCTCGTGTTCTTCGATTTCTCCCATGAAGATTTCAAAAAACCTCGCCTCCCGGCGGTCCACAGGGACAAGGAAAATCCGGCGGTACTCGTCAAAGAGGACTTCAAGGGGCCGGGTGTAGGGGGAAGGACCGTACACCACCGTGCACTTCCAGGGTCTGGGGAGCTCATACGCCTCGAAGAAATCGGTCGCAGCATCGACGAAGAGGGCAAGACCCTGCTTTGTGGGGGTAAAGTGGATGAGATAATGCGTCCGCCTCACGAACGTTCCTTTGCAGGTCTTCCTGGTCCTCAAACTCACGGTACCGCTGCAGGAACTCCTCAAGGCGAGCCAGAGCCCTTTCCGGGAAACCCTCTCCGGTGGAACAGTACACCGAAAGCACCTTCCCCCGATCCGTCTGCCTTCCAGAGAGCGCAAGGAGCTCCCCCGAAGCCACGAAACGCTTCATGGACGCCTCCCCTCCTTCAGGCGCTCGAGCTTCTCCCCAAAGGGAGGATACACCACACCTTCCTCGGTCACCAAAGCGGTAACGAGTTCCGCCGGGGTCACATCGAATGCCGGGTTCCGGACGGCAACCTGCGGGGCCACGCGCACACCACCAAAGGAGAGCACTTCTTCCGCCCCCCGCTCCTCAATGGGGATATCCGCGCCGGACCTTGCTTTCGGGTCAACGCTTGAAAGCGGTGCCGCCACATAGAAGGGAATTCCGTGATGCCGGGCAAGGACTGCCACCGTATAAGTGCCGATTTTATTGGCCACGTCACCATTCATGGCAATGCGGTCTGCCCCCACGATGACCTTGGTAATCACTCCCTGGGACATCAAAAATCCTGCCATGTTGTCGCAGATTAAAGTCACGGGGATCCCTGCTTTCTGGAGCTCAAAGGCGGTGAGCCGTGCTCCCTGCAAAAGCGGGCGGGTTTCATCGGCATACACCACAAGTCTTTTCCCTTCCCGGTGTACAGCCCAGAGAATCGCCCCAAGTGCTGTTCCCCACCCACCGCAGGCTAAGGGTCCTGTGTTGCAGTGGGTGAGGACCCGGTCACCGTCCTCGAGGAGTCCAGCCCCGAAACGGGCAATGCGCTCCGAAAGGAGGGCATTCTCCCGGTCTATGGTCTTTGCCTCCTCAACGAGGCGTTCCACAATGTCCTCCCAGTCTCCCTCACTCTCCCCAGGCAACCAGATGCGTTGCATCCGGTCCAGAGCCCAGAAAAGGTTCACCGCCGTAGGACGGGTTGCCCGAAGGTCTGCATCGACTTCACGCAGAAAAGCGAAAAAGTCGTCACTCTTCAGAGCCTCAAAAGCTCCAAGGCACACCCCGTACGCTGCCGCCACCCCAATGAGAGGGGCTCCCCGGATCCTCAGGGTCTTTATGGCTTCCACCACATCCCGGTAGTCCTCCGTCTCAATGTAGACCTCCTCGCGAGGAAGGCGGGTCTGATCCAGAAAACGGAGCGTCCTTCCCTTCCATTCAAGCGCCTGAAGCATCGTCATCTCCTTTCTCTACAGACCTTTCCCCAGAAATACCAGAAGCGTCACAAGGCCCGTGGCCAAAGCAGCCCCTCCGGCGACAAAAGGGAAGATTTCCCAGACACCGAAACCCACAAGAAATGCCGCAAGCGTCCCGGTCCAGACCCCCGTGAAGGGCAGGGGAACACCTACGAAAAGGAGGATTCCCCACCTCCCGTACTTCCTGTAGGCGGCAAAGCGACGCTGCGCGCGGGTGGCGTACCAGCTGAAGAGATGGTCAAACCAGGCAAAGGACTGGAAAAGACGGACAAGCTGAGGCAAAAGGCCCATCACGAGGAAAAAGGGAGCAAGGTTCACCACAAAGGCAAGGGGGGCAACGAAAGAGAGGGGGAGCTTCTCCACGAAAACTCCATAGGGGAGCGCTCCCCGAACCTCACTCACCGGAAGGAAGGCAAGAAGCGCCACCCGAAACACGCCCTGAAGGCTCACAGGGACATCCTCCGCACGAGTTCCCGGATGATAAGGGTGAGTTTGGGTTGCGCTTCGTTGGCCGCCTGCACCACTTCTTCAAAGCTCAGCGGCGCCACAACGCCCTCAATGGCCAGGTCTGTAATGCAGGAAATACCAAAGACCCGCAAACCGGCGTGTTTTGCCACAATGACCTCGGGAACTGTGGACATTCCCACCGCATCGGCCCCAATCCGGATGAGGAATCGGTACTCCGCCGGGGTCTCGAGACTCGGTCCGGGAAGGGCCACGTACACTCCCTGGTGCAGGTAGATACCGTGCTCGAGACCGATCTGAAGGGCAAGCTCCCGTAGCTCCGGATCGTACACCTGGGACATGTCCGGGAAACGAGGACCGAGTTCTGGGTCGTTGGGCCCCCGAAGAGGGTTATCGCCGAGGAGATTGATATGGTCGGTGATGACCATGAGGTCTCCCCGCCGCATGTTCCGGTTGAGCCCTCCGGCGGCATTGCTCACGATGAGCACTTTCACCCCCAGGCCTTTCATCACCCGCACCGGGAAGGTCACTTGCTGCAGCGTGTACCCCTCGTAGTAGTGGAACCGCCCCTGCATGACCACCACGGGTTTTTCCGAAAGTGTCCCAAGAATCAGATTCCCCTTGTGGGTCTCCACCGTGGAGATGGGGAAGTGGGGAATCTCTTCATACGGGATGACCCGGTCAATCTCCACCTCATCCACGAGTTTCCCAAGNCCTGTCCCCAGGATAATCCCGATTTGCGGAACGANGCGGGTCCGCTCCGTAATGAAGTGAACGCTCTCCTCAATGTGTCTGCGAAGCTCCATAGAACCACCTCCTGTCATTTTCGAGGGAATGCCCGTTCATACGATTCACAAAGAAACCTCCGGTCAACGTGGGTGTAAATCTGGGTGGTGGCGATGTCGCTGTGCCCCAGGAACTCCTGGACAACCCGGAGCTCTGCGCCCCCCTCAAGCAGATGTGTGGCAAAGGTATGCCGAAGAGTGTGAGGGGTGATACGCTTCGTGATTCCTGCCCGAAGGGCACAGCGCTTCACCATGTTCCAGACACTCTGTCGACTCAGGGGCCGCCCCGAAGGGCCGCTGACAAAAATATAGCGGCTTTTCCGGCCCTTGAGAAGGAACCTCCGGGGTCCGTGGAGGTAGGCAAGAAGTGCCTCCTTGGCCCGTTCCCCAAAGGGGACGATACGTTCCTTAAACCCCTTGCCCCAGAGCCTGAGCATCCTCTCCTCAAGGTCCACGTGCTGGAACTCTAAGAGCACCACCTCGCTCACCCTGAGGCCACTTGAGTACATGAGCTCAAGTATGGCCCGGTCCCGGATACCCGAAGGTTTCGTCAGGTCACAGGCAGCAATGAGCGCTTCCACCTCCTCAAGGGTAAGGACTTCCGGGAGATGCCTCCGGATGCGGGGAGTGTCAAGGAGCTGCGCCACGTTCTCCTTCACTATTTTTTCCCGCACCAGGAAACGAAAGAACGTCCGGAGGGCAGAAATGCGGCGGGCCAGCGAAGTCGCCTCAAGCCCTGCCTGAGACTCCTGCGCCACAAAAGCCTCAAGAACGTCAAGGGACACACTCTGCAGGTCCTCAATTCCCTGACGCTCAAGGAAACGAATGAAACTCGTAATATCCTGGCGATACGCAAGCACCGTGTTCTCCGCTGCCTGCTTCTCCCAGAAAAGGAAGTTGAGAAATGCCTCCAGGGTTTCCTCAAGCGACGACACGTCTCCGCAACACCCCCCTGAGCACCAGCGCGAAAAGGACAATCCCGAGACAGGCCACCTGCCCCAGGGTGAATACCCCAAAAACCTCAAAGGGTTCATCCCGAAGGTACTCAATGAGAAACCGGGCCGCACCGTACAGGGCGAGGTAATCCAGGAAGAGCTCTCCCCGGAAAACGGCAACCCTTCTCAAGGCGAAGAAGGATCAGGAGAATCACGAGAGAATACCCAATGGCGTAGATTTGCGTGGGATAGCGAAACCCCTCAAGGTGAGGAAATCGAACTCCCAGGGGGAAAAAGGGAAAGGGGCACACCCGCCCAAAGCAGCACCCGTTGAGGAAACACCCCACCCGGGCAATGGCATATCCCAGCGCAAGAGGCGGGGCAAAAAGGTCGAAAAACGCCGCCAGGGGATAGCGCTTCAGGCGAAGGTAGGGAACGGTGAGGGCAATCGCTCCGAGAACTCCGCCGTAGAAGGTGAGCCCCCCCCTCCCGGAAAGAGAAAAATGTGTGAAGGAAATTGCCGGTAGTAATCCCAGTGGAGGATGACGTAGGCAAGCCTTGAACCCAGAACCGCCCCAATGATACACAGCGAAGCCGCTTCAATCACCGCCTCAGAAGAAACGCCAAAACGTGGAGCTCGCCGGATGGCAAAGAGAATTCCCACAAAGAAAGCCAGACCCAGAAATACCCCGTAAGAGTACACCGGGAAGTTCCCGATCGTGAAGAGGATACGATGCATCAAAACACCACCTTTTCCTGAGAGTCAATCACCTCAACCCAGACTGGAAAAGATGCAATTCTCGCCTCCCGGCCGTCCTGGAGGTAGTACCGCGTCTTCTCCCTGAAGTTCTTCTTCTCCCACACAATAGGGACTGCCTTTCCCCGGAGGAACATCCACCCGGACCCCCGACCGACGAAACGAATCTCCACCCGGCCCTCGGCGTCCTTCACCTTGTGCTCAGCCACCTGGACGATAATCGTTCCACAGGCAATCTGGACTCCCGATTCCCCATCCCGGTGGGGCTCGCCGTTCACGGAACGGAGGTACACCTGCCGTTCCGGATCGTACGTGAACTGGACCCGGTAGTTCCGGTCGTACCGTATCTCGAGTTTTTGTCGCCTCCTGTCCCTCGAGGTCCTCCCCCGGGGCCAAAAGGGCAAAGGTTGCGGCGCGGGCCGGCCGGCCAAGGCCCAGGCGCTGTACTTCCTCGAGAAGGCCGGGAAAAAGGGCGTAGAGATTGTGGGGAGGACGACGGTCCCGTACCCGCTCAAAGGGACGGAAGTTCTTCTGCTCATCGATGTGATCCACGGCAAGCTCCCGGAGATACGTGTAGGCCTCAACGCTTCCTCCGCTGTGCACGAGAATCGCATCGTGCTCGAAAGCTTTGAGGACGAAGTAGGGACGAGCACTCCGAACCGGACCCACCCGCCCTGCAGACTGGGGCTCAAAAACGGCGAGAAAGCGCGTGATGCCGCCCTCGGTGAGCATCTCATAGACCACGCTTGCCCGGCTCAGGCCATACTGGGGACGGGCTTGAGGAGTATTTTCAATGGCAAAGGCAAAAGGTCTCCGAACGTACGGAGACCGCCGCTCAAAAGTCCCTGCAGGGGGCACAAGCTCTCCCGTTGCCAGGGTTTCCCCAACCATCCCCTCACTCGTTGCCAGGCCTTGCTCGGCAAGGGAAGCCAGGAGGTTCGACGGCCCAGTTCTCTCAAGCATCCCCCGAAGGGTGGTTTCTGCCTCCGGGCCCTCCCACTGCATCCTCTCCTCCACCTGGAGTTCCTCTCCAGGGGTGAATACCCGCTCCCCTGAGGGAGCAGCNCGCTCAAAGACGCTCTCCGCCTGAGGGAGATCCGACGGGGGGCTTGGGGATGCGAACCTGCTGCCGCTCTTGCTGCACTTTGGCAGCAAGTTCACTCTGTACCTGGGGCCTCAGGGATTCTTCTGACCTCACGTTCTCTGGGGGCTTCAGCTCTGCCCGGGGGAATTCCGCTTCAGGTGAGAGTGCCTGTGGAGCCTCTTTTGCAGGAAGCTCCATGAGTTCTACCACAATAGGCTTCTCCTCTTCTCTCGGAATCCGGAAAGAGAGCCAGAAGATGGATGCCACCGCTATGAGGGCGATGTTCACTCCCAGGGACACAAGGAGTGACCACGACCACACTTTCTTTTCGTTGAACACCACCCTACTTCTCCTCCCCTGGCTGGGTGGCAATGGCCATTCGCTCCACTCCAGCCCTTCTCAAAAGGTCCATGAGTTTCACCACTCTCCCGTGGAGCACCTCCCGGTCCGCCTCGATGACCACGACTGCATCGGGGTTTTTGCGAAGCTCCACCACAAGGAGGCGGGGGAGTTCCGTCCAGTCGGTGAGGCTCCCGTTGAGGTAGAGGGTGTTCCCCTTGGTAAGGGTGACGGTGATGGTTTTCGCCTCTTCAATCCGGGAGAAATTCGCCGATGGGAGGTTCACCCGGGCCCCGGTCTCCACGCTCACGAAGGT
>APCU01000041.1 GCA_000347575.1 Candidatus Caldatribacterium saccharofermentans OP9-77CS
CCCTCCAAGGAGAGCAGTGACAAGCTGGGGAACCTGCATGGCCCGGGCAACAGGGGGAGGAACGGCAACGAGGAACCGAACTGCCTGAGAGAGAATGAGATACTTCACCAAAGCCCCAAGGCAAACTCCTACAATCTCAAAGGACAGGGATTTCCTCTTTGCCAGGAGTCCAAAAACTGTCACCAGTGCTCCGTTGCCCACCATGATGAAAGGCACCATGGGGCTCAGGGGTGCGGGAAGGATGCCTCGCAGAAGGGCCACCCAGGGAGTGAAAAGGCCAATGATGATGCCGCTCAAAATACCGGAGAAAATGGTCGAGAGAAGCAGAAAGGCGTTCACCAGAGGACCGGTGAGCATCTGGGGGAAACCGAAAGCCTGCACAAGGAGTGTCAGGGCGAAAAACATCGCCGTCTGGGTCACAAAGCGAATCCCTTTCGGGCGTTTCACGGTGCATCACCAGACCTCAAGGTAATGGCACTTCCCATCAAACTGGGGGTTTCCAAAGGTATACGGAAGGCGATGCCGGTACGGGGGACCGGAAACCACCAGGGTGTGGAATTCCCCTCCCTCCCCACAGGGGTCAATACCCAGGGCAAGGAGTTCGGCAACAAGACCCTCGTCGTACCTTCTTCCGAGGAAATCCTGGGGCACTGAACCGTCCTTCACCACGATGACGTACGCCTCAAAACCCACACGTCCCACCTCAAGGGCAACCTCTTTGTGGTCCTTCCCCCAAAGGGGCAAAAAAGGGATAACACCAGCCTTTTGACAAACCCGCTCCACCCACTCCCGGTGCTCCATAACATCGATATCCCCAAAAACCCCAAAGGTGATTCCTCTCTCCTTCAACGCAAAAAGACAAGCAAGGAAGTTCTCCTCGTACGCTGCCCAGGACGTGGGACGAAGGAGAATGGGAATGCCCATTGCCTCGCTCTGGCGGCGCAGGATTGCCGCAGGAATACGATGGGACGCAGATCTTTCGCCATCCTCCCTGAGCATGGAGAGGAGCATCACAACGTCAAGGCCTGCTTGCTTCGCCTTCCAGAGGCTCAGGTGCGAGTCCTTCCCACCGCTAAAGGAGACAAAGGCCCGTGGCGCCAAAATTCCCACCCCCGTTGCAAAACGAGTTCCCGTGTGCTATATTCTCTCACAACACCAGAAAAAGGGAAAGCGACGAAGGGGAACAGTAGGTGCTCGCGGCGGTCCAGAGAGCCTGCGGGAAGGTGGAAGCAGGTCCAAAGCGACACCGAAGCTCGCCTCTTGAGCGGCTTGCTGAAGGTAGTAGGCGGCCCGGAAACCTCCCGTTACGAGGAAAAAGTGACCCGCTTTTGCGGGTAAAAAGGGTGGTACCGCGGGGATAACCCTCGCCCCTTTCGGGGCGAGGGTTTTTTGTTCGAAAGGACAGAAAGGAGGAATACCATGCGAAGCACAAGAGTCACCGAAGGCGTTGACCGCTGTCCACACCGTTCACTCTTCTTTGCTACAGGCATCACCCGGGAAGGCTTGAGAAGACCGCTCATTGGCATCGCCAGCGCCTTCTCAGACCTTGTTCCCGGACACATCCACATGCGGGAACTGGAACGCTTCATCGAACGGGGAGTGGAAGCCGGAGGAGGAACTCCCTTTGTCTTTGGAGTCCCGGCAATCTGCGACGGTATTGCCATGGGACATGAGGGAATGCGCTTTTCTCTGCCCAGCCGGGACATCATTGCCGACGCCATCGAATCGGTCGTCGAGGCCCATGCCCTTGACGGCGTTGTCCTCCTCACAAACTGTGACAAAATCACTCCGGGAATGCTCCTTGCCGCAGCCCGCCTTGACATCCCGGCCATTTTCGTCACCGCCGGCCCCATGCTCTCCGGACGCTACCGGGGACGACGCTTAGCGTTTGTGCGGGATACCTTCGAGGCGGTGGGACGGTACCGGAAAGGCGATATCGGTGAGGCCGAACTCTTTGCTCTCGAAGAAGAAGCCTGTCCCGGGGGAGGGTCCTGCCAGGGACTGTACACCGCGAACACCATGGCGTGCCTTGTGGAGACCATGGGCATGAGCCTCCCAGGGTGCGGAACGGCTCTTGCGGTATCGGCGAAAAAGCGGCGTATTGCCTACGAAAGTGGCAAGCGCATCGTGGAGCTTGTCAGAGAAGGATGGAATGCCCGGAGCATCCTCACCGAAAGAGCCCTCCGGAATGCCATCCGTGTGGACCTGGCCCTTGGGGGGTCGACCAACACTGTGTTGCATCTTCTCGCTCTTGCCCGGGAACTTGGGCTTGAGAGCATTTCTCTCAGGACGTTCGACGAGCTTTCCCGGGAAATCCCCCACCTTGTGCTCCTTGAGCCGGCAGGAGACCTCTTCATGGAGGACCTGGAGTTCGCCGGGGGTATTCCTGCCCTTTTAGCCACCTTGGGAGACCTCCTCGAAGATGCCCGGACGGTCTCGGGAAAAACCATTCGAGAAATCCAGAGATCCGTGGACTTTGTGGACCGTTCGGTAATTCGACCCCTTGACAACCCCTACAACCGCGAAGGTGGCATCGCGGTGCTCTTTGGGTCCCTTGCCCCGGAAGGAGCGGTGGTGAAACAGGCGGCGGTTGACGAGAGCGTGCGCGTGTTCCGGGGGAAAGCGGTGTGCTTCAACAGCGAAGAGGAAGCCATGGAGGCCATTACCTCGGGGAAAATCACCAAAGGTTCGGTCGTGGTGATCCGCTTTGAGGGCCCCCGGGGAGGTCCAGGCATGCGGGAGATGCTTGCCCCAACGTCAAGCATTGTGGGTATGGGGCTGGCTAAAGACGTGGCCCTGGTGACCGATGGGAGATTCTCGGGTGGTACCCGAGGGCCATGTGTTGGGCACGTAGCGCCCGAAGCCTTCGTGGGGGGACCAATCGCCCTCGTCCGGGATGGGGACGAAATCCTCATTGACATCCCCAACCGAAGGATTGAGCTTCTGGTGAGCGCGGAAGAGCTTGAGCAACGCAAAAGGGCCTTTGTTCCACCAAAACCCCGCTACGAGCGAGGGATTTTGGCCCGTTTTGCGAAACTCGCCTCCTCCGCATCCCTTGGCGCAAGCATGTCCTGAAAAGGAGGTGGGTGGCAGTGCGCATGAAAGGCGCCCAGGTTCTTGTGGA
Organism: Candidatus Caldatribacterium saccharofermentans OP9-77CS; assembly: GCA_000347575.1. Taxonomy (GTDB): domain Bacteria; phylum Atribacterota; class Atribacteria; order Atribacterales; family Caldatribacteriaceae; genus Caldatribacterium; species Caldatribacterium saccharofermentans. Next base: position 3,125 of record APCU01000041.1, read on the forward strand.
ACTCTTAAAGAAAGAGGGCGTGGAGTTCATCTTCGGGTACCCTGGTGGGGCAGTCCTCGATATCTACGACGTCCTCTTTGATACTCCCGAGATTCGTCATATCCTCGTGCGACATGAACAGGGAGCAGCCCACGCTGCCGACGGATACGCCAGGACCACGGGAAAGGTGGGGGTGTGCATCGCTACTTCCGGCCCAGGGGCCACGAATCTCGTGACAGGTCTTGCCACAGCCTACATGGATTCCATCCCCATTGTGGCTCTCACCGGGCAGGTTTTCACCCACCTCATTGGCAAGGACTCTTTCCAGGAGGCCGACACCACCGGCATCACCATGCCCATCACGAAGCACAATTTCCTCGTCACCAGGGCTGAAGACCTCCCCTACGTGATCCGGGAGGCATTCTACATCGCCTCTTCCGGCCGCCCGGGACCGGTGCTTGTGGACCTTCCCCGGGATGTGCAGCAGAAGATGATTGAGCTCGTCTACCCCGAGAAAATCAAAATCCCGGGGTACCGGCCAACCTACAAGGGCCACGCCAAACAAATCAAACTCGCCGCCGAAGCCATCGGGGAGGCAAAACGCCCCCTCCTCTACGTCGGTGGAGGGGTTATTGCCTCAGGAGCCTCTGAGGTCCTTTTTGAACTCGCCACCAAAGCCGATATCCCTGTGGTGCATACGCTCATGGGGAAGGGGGCTTTCCCCGAAAGCCATCCCCTGTCTTTGGGAATGCTTGGCATGCACGGAACGTACTGGGCCAACAAGGCAGTTATGCGCTGCGATCTCCTCATCGCCGTCGGAGCCCGTTTTGACGACCGGGTAACGGGGAAACTCGATACCTTTGCTCCCCACGCCAGAATCATCCACATCGACATCGACCCAGCAGAAATCGGCAAAAACGTGAAACCCCATATCCCCATTGTGGGTGATGCCCGGATGGTCCTCGCTGAAATCGTGAAGCGCCTTGAGCCCATGACCCACCCTGAATGGCGCGAGGAGATCGAGCAATGGAAAAAGGAGTACACTCCAAAGTATCGGCAAAGCGAGAAGCTCCTCCCCCACCATGTCATTGAGCGAATCTACGAGAAAACGAAGCACCTCGACACGATTGTCGTGACCGACGTCGGTCAGCACCAGATGTGGGCGGCACAGAAATACCCTCGGGAGAAGCCCCGAACCTGGGCGAGTTCTGGGGGACTTGGGACCATGGGGTATGGACTGCCGGCTTCTATCGGAGCCCAGGTGGGTAACCCCGACAAGACCGTCATCCTCATTAGCGGCGATGGGAGCATTTTTATGAAGATCCAGGAACTCGTGACTGCCGTGAACTACTGCCTCCCCATCAAAATCTTCGTGATGAACAATGAGTTCCTCGGCATGGTCCGCCAGTGGCAGGGGTGTCTTTACCGGGGACGGTACTCCTGTACACGTCTCGTGAACCCAGATATCGCCCGGGTTGCCCAGGCCTTCGGAGCAGTGGGCATTTCGGTCACCACAAAAGACGAGCTTGACCGGGCCATCGATGAAGCCCTGAAGGCGCAGGATCGACCGGTTCTTGTGGACTGCCACATTGAGGAGGAAGAAAACGTCCTCCCCTTTGTGCCGCCTGGAAAATCCCTGGACGAGATGATCCTTGAGTAAAGGAGGTGACAGTGTGGAACACATCATTGCGGTCCTTGTGGAGAATAAACCCCGGGTCCTGGCCCGGGTAGCGTCGCTTTTTGCCCGGCGGGGCTACAACATCGAGAGTCTTGCGGTTGGGCCAACCCAGGATCCCAGCATTTCCCGGATCACTCTCGTTGTCACCGGAAACGAGCATGTCCTGGAGCAGATTACCAAGCAACTCTACAAGCTCATCGAGGTCATTAAGGTCAGTGATTTTGCCAACACCCCGGTGGTCGACCGGGAACTGGCTCTCATCAAGGTCCATGCTCCCTCGAACTTGCGGGGAGAAATCGCCCAGACTGCGGAAATCTTCCGGGCCCGCATTGTCGACGTCGACGAGGAGAGCCTCATTGTGGAGGTTACCGGGACCCCGGATAAAATCGATGCCTTAGAGCAACTTCTGCGAAAGTACGGTATCATTGAGATGACCCGTACAGGGCGGATAGCCCTGGCACGGGGCAGTCAATCCCTATAAAAGGAGGATGGACCATGGCGAAAATGTACTACGACCAGGACGCTAACCTCGACATCCTGAAGGGGAAGGTCATCGCCATCATTGGTTTCGGGAGCCAGGGAAGTGCCCAGGCACAGAATCTGCGGGACAGTGGCCTCAACGTCATCGTTGCAGAGCTCCCCGGAACCCCCGGTTTTGAGAGGGCGAAAAACGCAGGGTTTGAACCCGTGAGCGCTAAAGAGGCGGCAGAAAAAGGCGACATCATCCAGATGCTTGCTCCTGACCAGCACCAGCCAGCAATTTACCGGGAATCCATTGCTCCTCACCTCACGAAAGGCAAGGCCCTCATGTTCTCCCACGGATTCAACATCCACTACCACCAGATTATCCCCCCCGCAGATGTCGATGTCATCATGGTAGCCCCGAAGGGTCCCGGAGACCTTGTGCGGCGGATGTACCTTGAGGGGAAAGGGGTGCCTTCCCTTGTGGCCGTGTACCAGGACGCTACAGGCCAGGCCAAGGACATCGCCCTGGCCTACGCCAAGGGTATTGGCGCCACAAGAGCGGGGGTTCTTGAAACCACCTTTGCCGAGGAAACGGAAACGGATCTTTTCGGAGAGCAGGCCGTGCTCTGCGGTGGTCTCACCGCCCTCATCAAGGCCGGTTTTGAGACCCTGGTTGAGGCAGGTTACCAGCCGGAGGTGGCGTACTTTGAGTGCCTCCATGAGATGAAGCTCATCGTGGACCTCGTGTACGAGGGTGGCCTCATGCACATGCGCCAGGTCATCAGCGACACCGCCGAATACGGTGACCTCACCCGGGGACCACGAATCATCAACGACCAGGTGAAGGCGGAGATGAAAAAGATTCTCGCCGAAATCCAGGATGGAACCTTTGCCCGGGAGTGGATTCTTGAGAACCAGGCGAACCGCCCGGTGTACCATGCGCTCCGCCAGAAGGACGCCGAGCACCTCATCGAAAAGGTCGGCAAGACCTTAAGGAACATGATGCCCTGGCTGAAGAAGGAGGGATGATAGTGCGGCGTATCCGCGTGTTCGATACAACGTTAAGAGACGGCGAGCAATCTCCAGGGGTTGCCCTGAACGCCCAGGAAAAACTGGAGATTGCTCTGCAGCTTGCCCGCTTAAACGTCGACGTCATCGAAGCGGGCTTCCCCATTGCCTCCCCGGGAGACGCCGAAGGGGTGAAACTCGTTGCGGACAACGTGAAGGGCCGGGCCGTCTGCGCCCTGGCCCGGGCCAAGGACAAGGACATTGACATTGCCTGGGAGTGCCTGAAAAATGCCGAGCACCCCATCATCCACACCTTCATCGCCACCTCAGACATCCACCTGCGACACAAACTCCGCCTTTCCCGGGAGGAGGCCCTGGAACAGGCAGTATGGGCGGTGAAAAGGGCGAAAAAGTACGTTGCCGATGTGGAGTTTTCTGCCGAAGACGCCACTCGCTCAGACTGGGAGTACCTGAGCCGGGTCTACGCAGCGGTCATTGAGGCAGGTGCCACCATCATCAACGTCCCCGATACGGTTGGGTACATCACACCTTTTGAAATGCAGGAGCTCATTAAATACCTCTTAGAAAACACCAGGGGTATTGAAAAGGTCGTCCTGAGCGTGCACTGCCACAACGACCTTGGTCTTGCCACCGCCAATTCCCTTGCTGCTATCCTTGCCGGCGCCGGACAGGTGGAGTGCACCGTAAACGGCATTGGTGAGCGGGCAGGGAACGCTGCCTTAGAAGAGATTGCCATGAGCCTGTACGTCCGCCGGGACTTCTTCCAGGCCGAGACGAACCTCAACTTCCAGGAAATCTACCGCACGAGTCGCCTCGTGAGCCAGCGCACGGGAATGCTTGTCCAGCCTAACAAGGCCATTGTGGGTCAGAATGCCTTCGCCCACGAGTCCGGAATCCACCAGGATGGAGTACTTAAAGAAAAACTCACCTACGAAATCATGGATGCCAAGCTCATCGGCCGGGAGGACCGGGTGCTGGTCCTTGGGAAACACTCGGGGCGCCATGCCTTTGCCAAAAAGATTGAGGAGCTCGGGTATAAACTCTCTGAAGAGGAGCTCAACCAGGCATTCCAGCGCTTCAAGCAACTCGCTGACCAGAAGAAAGAAATCACCGAGGACGACCTCAAGGCCATCGTCTCTGAAGAGGTAGCAAAACCTGAGGAAATCTACCACCTGGATTTCGTGCACGTGTGCTGTGGGAACAATATCCTGCCCACTGCCACCGTACGTCTTGTAAAGGACGGGAAAGAGGTGCTCGAGGGAGTTGCCACAGGGGTTGGTCCGGTGGATGCCGCCTACAAGGCTATCAGCAAGATGCTCGGTATTTCCTCAAACCTTGTGAACTACACCCTCCAGTCCATCACCGGAGGGACCGAAGCACTTGGCGAGGTCATCGTGCGCATCCTCGATGGGGATGAGGAGTACATCGGACGAGGTTCGAGCCAGGACGTGGTGGTGGCAAGCGTCATGGCGTATCTTTCGGCCATCAACCGGATGGCCCAGAGGAAGCGAAAACTCAACCCTCAAAAGGACTATGGGGAGAGCTGATGGACCATGGGGATGACCATCACCGAAAAAATCATCGCCGCCCACGCGGGAAAGGACAGGGTGGTTCCTGGGGAGCTCGTCGAAGTCACGGTGGACGTGATGCTCGCCAACGACATCACCGCTCCCCTGAGCATCAAAGAACTCGAAAAGCGGGGGATAGCAACCATTGCGGACCCCGAGAAAATCGTCCTCGTTGCGGACCACAACACTCCCGCCCGAGACATCTCTTCAGCGGAAAACGTCAAGCTCATGCGGGAATTCGCGAAAAAACACGGCATTCGCCACTTCTTTGAGGGAGGAGAGGTCGGGATAGAACATGTGCTCTTGCCCGAACTCGGCCTTGTGGTCCCCGGGGATCTCGTCATCGGTGCCGACTCCCACACCTGCACCTATGGGGCTCTGGGAGCCTTCGCCACGGGCATGGGGAGTACCGACCTTGCCGCCTCTTGGGTTCTGGGGAAGACCTGGCTCCGGGTTCCAGAGTCGTTGAAGTTCGTCCTCTCAGGAGAACGGCGACCCTTTGTCACCGGGAAGGACCTGATTCTCTTCATCATCGGCCAGATTGGGGTCGACGGTGCCCGGTACTGTGCCATGGAGTTCGAGGGACCGGTAATCCAGTCCCTTTCCATGGACGAACGTTTCACCATGGCCAATATGGCTATAGAGGCAGGAGCCAAAAAACGGTATCATCGCCCCGGACGATACCACCCTCGCCTACGTTCGCGCCACAGGAACTTCCCGTACCCCGAGGCTCTTTTCCTCCGATCCCGATGCCGAGTGGAAGGAAATGTACACCATCGATGTCTCTTCTATCGAGCCCCAGGTGGCCTTTCCTCACCTTCCCTCCAATACCCGCTCGGTGTACGCCATTCCGAGAATCGAAATCGACCAGGTGGTCATCGGGTCCTGCACCAACGGTCGCATCGAGGACCTGCGTATGGCGGCCTCAGTCCTGCGAGGGCGGAAGGTCCGAAAAGGCGTGCGGCTTCTCGTCTTTCCCGGAAGCCCCAAAGTCCTGAGGCAGGCGGAAGAAGAGGGACTCATCAAAAATCTTCCTTGAGGCCGGCGCAGTCATTGCCCCGCCTTCCTGCGGCCCATGCCTTGGGGGACACCTCGGCGTTCTGGCCTCAGGAGAACGCTGCGCCTCAACCACAAACCGGAACTTCATTGGCCGGATGGGACATGAGACGAGCGAGGTGTACCTTGTCAACCCCTACATTGCGGCAAGCTCNGCTGTTGCGGGGTACAGTTACCTCCCCAGAGAGACTCTGAGGTGAGACCTATGATTCGCGGAAAAGCAGTGGTTTTCGGAGACAATGTGGACACCGACGTCATCATCCCGGCCCGGTACCTCACGAGTACCGACCCGAAAGAACTCGGCAAGCACTGCATGGAAGGCCTGGATCCCCACTTTCCNCAACGCATNACCCCCGGAGCNACCATTCTGGTAGCCGGGAAAAACTTCGGCTGCGGTTCCTCCCGGGAACACGCCCCCCTGGCCCTCAAGGGGTGCGGGGTTTCTGCCATTGTGGCCGCTTCGTTTGCCCGGATTTTCTTCCGGAACGCCATCAACATCGGCCTTCCCATCCTTGAGTCCGAAGAAGCGGCAAGGGGGATTCGAGAGGGAGACGTGGTCTCTATTGATCTTGTCCGGGGGGAAATCCGTAACGAAACCACAGGGGAGATTTTCTGGGCTCGACCCTTCCCGCCCTTCCTCCAGGAAATCATCGCTGCCGGAGGGCTCATGAACCTCGTGGAAAAAAGGGTCAAGGGTTAATTGCGAAGACTCGTCAGGGGTGCGGGGACGCGACCACCCCGGAGGATCAACCGCGCACCCTGATAGGGGTTGACGGGGATAATGGTCGCCTCCCCGAGAAGCCCTCCAAAGCAAGCTCTCTCCCCTGCGCTCTTTCCGGGCACCGGGATGAGGCGAACGCCAACGGTCTTGTGGTTGATCACCCCGATGGCGATTTCGTCAGCCATGATGCAGGCGATGGTCTCCCAGGGAGTGTCGCCAGGAATGGCAATCATATCAAGGCCCACAGAGGACACACTGGTCATGGCCTCGAGTTTCTCCAGCGATAAAGCTCCCACCGCCACTGCTTCACTCATCCTTGCGTCCTCACTCACCGGAATGAACGCTCCGCTCAGGCCTCCAACGGATGAGGAGGCCATGGCACCACCCTTTTTGCAGGCATCGGTCAAAAGCGCCAGGGCAAGCGTTGACCCCCACGCCCCACATCGCTCAAGCCCCATTTCCTCCAAAATCTCGGCGACGCTGTCCCCAACCCTGGGCGTTGGTGCCAGCGACAGGTCCACAATGCCAAAGGCCACCCCGAGTTTCCCGGCAACCTCTCTCCCGATGAGCTCCCCCACCCGGGTAATCTTGAAGGCGGTTCGCTTAATGAACTCCGCGAGAGTCCCCAGATCCGCCCCAGGGTGACGGCGCACGACCTCCTTCACCACACCCGGACCACTCACTCCGACGTTCACCACCGCTTCCCCCTCCCCCACGCCGTGGAACGCTCCCGCCATGAAGGGGTTGTCCTCCGGGGCGTTGGCAAAGACCACGAGTTTTGCACACCCGATACCATCCCGGTCTTTCGTGCGCTCTGCCGTTTCCTTCACGACCTGTGCCATGGTGAGGATGGCATCAACATTCATCCCCGTGCGGCTTGATGCCACATTCACCGAGGCGCAGATACGTTCGGTCCCTGAAAGCACAGAGGGCAAGCTCTCCATGAGGAGGACATCGCCCTTTTGTGGCCCCCTTGTGGACCAGGGCCGAGAATCCACCGATGAAGTCGATAGCAAGCTCCCGGGCAAGGTCATCCAGGGCCTTCGCAAAATCCAGCACACCCTCTCCCTCTTCCCCGGTAAGGAGCAAAGCCACCGGAGAGATAGCCACCCGGCGGTTCACGATGGGGATGCCGTACTTGGTCGAGACCTCATCGGCCACGGCGTTTAAAGAAGCGGCGTACCGGCGAATTTTGGCAACCACCCGCTGTACCGTTTCCTCAAAGTCCTTCCCCCGGCAATCAAGAATCGAAATCCCCAGGGTCACCGTCCGTACATCGAGGTTCTCAATCTCAAGCATCCGCAGGGTCTCAAGGATCTCAGCGCGGTCGAAAAGCATGGCGTCCCCCTAAATGCGGTGCATCGCCCGGAAGATGCTCGCATGCTGCAGGTACACCTTGACCCCCACCTCCTCGCCCCGCCGGATCAGTCTCTCCCGAAGCTCTGAAAGCGAGACCGGACAGCGGGAAATATCACCCACAAGAATCATGGTGAAGTACTCTCCGAGAATCTTCTGGGTGATGTCCTCGATGTTGACACTGTGCTCAGCAAGACAGGACGTGATGGCAGCGATAATCCCGATACGGTCCTTCCCCACAACAGTAATGACCACCCTGTGCTCGGTGGACGGTTCGTTTTCAGAGGCCCAGAGATCCACTTCGGTCACTGTTTTTTCCTCCTTTGAGCCGTTCGCTGAAGATATGGGCTAAACGCACGGGCTCAGGAAGACGAAACCCCCTTGCCGTCTTCAGGGCCCATTCCCGGGCTCTCTCTAAGTCTATCCGGTTTCCCGGAGAGACGAATACGGGCTGGGTGCGGTCCTTCGTTCGCAGGGCAACGCCAACACGCCTTCCCCGGTATTCGACAAAGGTGAAGGAACCCCGCTTCTCCCCAGGCTCCTGAAAATGCCCCACGAGGGGCTTTTTGGCTACCCCAATAGAGACAAGACCAAAGAGGACCCCCAGGTGGCTGGCAATCCCCACTCCCCGGGGATGGGCGATACCCTGGCCATCGAAAAAGAAAAGGTGCGGCACAACGGAAAGACGTCGGAAAGCCTCTTCAATCGCCGGACCCTCCCGGAAGGAGAGAAAACCTGGAACATAGGGGAAAGAGGGCTTATGCACTCCTGAGGTCACTTCGACCACCTCAAGAGAAGGCCACCGCAGGATCACAACAACCGCCACTGCCTGCCCAAGGGCGTTATAGGCAACGTCAACCCCTGCAAGGAGCGTCACGGCCTCGTCTTTCAAGGGAAACTCGAGGGAAACCTTTTGCCGGATATCTTCCTGGATGCGCAGGGCCTCCTCAAGCGTCACCTCAAAAGGATGAGGGTATTGCCTCTCCATGGAGGGGTAGAGGATTACAGGATTTCAAGCTCTACGGTTTTGGTGAGGATGTCGACGTAGTTGAAGGCCATGCGCTGAGCGGTACCATCGACATCCACCCGGAGGACGAAGAAGAAGGGGTAAATTCCCTCAATGACGCCTTTGCGAACAACGGTCTTTTTGCGCCCTTTGTTGACCTCTACAATGGCTTCTCGGCCGACGAGAGAGCCAATCCACTCTTTGATTTCCTGGAGATTCTGGACGGTCAAAAGCATCATTCCCGCCGCATTTTTTGGTATTATATACTATTTCTCCAGAAAAAGCAAACGAAATCACGAAAAACGGCAGAGCTTCTCTCCCGTCTCCTGAACCCCCACTGCCTCCCATATAAAAAGAGCCCAAAGAGAGGAGGGCGATCTCGGACACCTCCTCCCGGGAAATGGTAGAATATCCGGGAAAAGCCAGAACGAGGGAGGAAGGGAAATGGAAGAGCGGGCGTACACTTTTAATCCTGGTCCAGCGGCCTTGCCCCTGCCAGTACTTGAGCGCATCCGTGACGAAATGCTCAACTTCCGTGGCACAGGGATGTCCATCCTTGAAGTCAGCCATCGCTCGAGGACCTTTGAAGACGTCCTCAACGATGCCGCAGCAAGGCTCAAAAGGCTCCTGAAACTTGACAACCGTTTCCACGTGGTTTTCCTCCAGGGCGGAGCGAGCCTCCAGTTCGCCATGGTTCCGATGAACCTGGCGCTTGAAGGGAAACCCGCAGGGTACGTGGACACCGGATACTGGGCCTCCAAGGCCCTCAAGGAAGCCCAGATTCTGGGGAAAGACGTGCAGGTGGTGGCATCCTCTAAAGCGCAAAATTACATCCATATCCCCAAGAACTTCACTGTCGATGAAAACCTCGCCTATCTCCACCTCACCTCAAACAACACCATTGAGGGCACCCAGTGGCACCACTTCCCCAGGGTGGGGAATGTCCCCCTGGTGAGCGACATGTCCTCGGATATCTTAAGCCGGGTCTTTGACCCCTCGCCCTTTGGACTCATCTATGCTGGGGCGCAGAAAAACCTGGGTCCTGCAGGGGTCACCGTGGTCATTATCCGGGAGGACATGCTGGAACGCATCCCCAAAAACCTCCCCACTATGCTCCGGTACTCCACGTTTGTTGAATCGAACTCCCTCTACAACACCCCGCCCTGCTTTGCCATCTATGTGGTCGACCTCGTCCTTGAATGGCTTGAGGAAACGGTTGGAGGTCTGGAAAACATGGAGGCCATCAACCGAAAGAAGGCGAAAATCCTCTACGACTACCTCGACAGCCAGAACTTCTATACCTGCCCTGTGGTGCCCGAAGACCGGTCCATGATGAACGTGGTCTTTCGTCTCCCCAGCCCAGAATTAGAAGACAAATTCGTGAAAGAGGCAGAGAAAGCACGTCTTGTGGGGCTTAAAGGACACCGCTCTGTAGGAGGATGCCGGGCCTCCCTCTACAACGCCGTCACCGTGGAGGCGGTGCAGGCACTCGTGGACTTCATGCAGGAGTTTGCCCGAAAAAACGCCTGAGGGACGAGCGTCCCTCAGGCAAGGCCAAGCTTTGCGAACTCCCGAAAAAGCGGTGCGTTCACCTCGTAGAGCCGCTTGAAGAGGCGGAAAAGCTTTTCGTACAAAGCGTGGGCGTTTGCGTCAGGGGTGACCTGGCCTTCGGTGGGAAAGAACTCCTCAGGGAACTCCTCGAAGGACCGGACATATCCCAGGGCCTTCAGGGCGACGAGGAATGCCCCCTTGGCGGAGGAAGAGGGGTAACTGCTCACCGCCACCGGGACACCCAGAACATCGCAGAGCACCCTCTTTCCGTTCTCTGAAAGGGCAAACCCTCCGCCAATCACCACCTTCCTGGGCTCCCCCATGACCTCCCGGAGCATGTCGAAAACGGCGCGAATCGAAAAAGCCACACTCTCATAGGCCGCCTGGAGAAGAGCCTCCGGGGTATGGAAGAAGGAGAGCCCGAAGAGAATCCCCCGGGCATAGGGGTCCCAGTAGGGGCTCCGCTCTCCAGTGAGAAAGGGCAAAAAGAGCGGACGCCGCCGGGAAAGGTCGAGAGTGACCTCACCTTCCCGCAAGAGGTCCCGCATCCACGAAAAGACAATACCCCCGTTGTTGATGGCCCCTCCCCCAACCCAGATGTCGGAAGCAAGGTAGTAACACCAGGCCCGTTTCCCGGGGTCGATGACCGGCCGGAGGGCACACATGCGAACGGCCCCTGAAGACCCGACGCTCACGACCATTTCGCCTTCTCGAAAACACCCCTCTCCAAGATTGGCAAAAGGACCGTCCCCACCACCCCACACAACAGGTATCCCCAAAGGTAAACCGGTGGAAGCGGCGAATTCCCGGTTCATGAGTGGCGCCGCAAAATCCGGCTCCACAAGGGGGGGAAGGAGCTCCGGGGAAATCCCAAGAAGGTCGCACATCTTCCTGCTCCACGCCTTCCTCTGCACCTCAAGAAGTCCTGTCCCTGAAGCCGTCGAGCAATCGCAGCAAAGCTCCCCCGTGAGCTGAACGAGCACCCAGTCCTTGATGCTCAGGATTTTCGAAACCCTCTCCCAGAGGTCCCCGTGGTGTTTCCTGAACCACAGGATTCGGGAAGGATGGTAGATGGTGTGGAGTGGTGCAGCTGTCAGCTCGTAGAGGCGTTCCTTTTCATAGGATTCCCGGAATTCCTCAACTTCCTGGAAAGAGCGGGTGTCCATCCAGTTCCAGAGAGGGGCAAGGGGAGTGAAATTGCCATCCACAAGAAGGAGGCTGTGGAGCATGGTGTCAAAGCTCAGCGCTTCGAAAGAGCTTCCAGGAAAGGACGAAACTGCCTCCTTCACTGCTCCGGCAAGGGCACTGAAAATTTCCCCCGGGTCCTGCTCCGCGTATCCTGGGGCAGGAGAAAGGGTGGGGTATTCCCTTTTCGTTGAAAAGAGGATATTGCCGCTTTGGTCAAACACACAGACTTTCAGGGACGACGTGCCAATATCCGCACAGAGGAAAAGCCTTCGTGCCACCGGTATCCCCCCGGACGCTTTTTCCTATTATAGCCCTGTCACCCATTTCCTTTAAAGAATAGGAAGACATGTACGAAAGGAGGTTGTCCATGCATCGAGAACCAACACTCAAAGACGTGCAGCACGTGGTTGAGCTCGCCCGGGCTTTTCTTGATGATGCCCTGACGCTCCTTGCCGCCTATGTCCAGTCCTCTCCTTCTCTCACGCGGTTTCTGAAAGACCAGGGACTGAACCCCGAAACGGTCCTCTTCTCCTTCTCCTTCCCTGAAGAGCTCCCGGTAATCCTCGAGGTGGCCCGGCGCTACTTCCCGCAAAACGAGTCCTACCCCGTGAATCCTTACGCTCTGCTTTTAGCCATCCGGGAGGCCGAGCGGGGGCGGAAAGGCTTCGAATTCGGGATAGTGGCGGCAAAAGACACGGACTTAAAGACCCAGGCTGAGTGGGCCTGCGCCACGGTGAAAAAGAACTTCGATCGCTTCAGAGAAAGCGGTGAAAAGGACTTCATTGCCTTCCTGGGGAAGCGCTGGGCACCGGTTGGGGCGGA
>APCU01000042.1 GCA_000347575.1 Candidatus Caldatribacterium saccharofermentans OP9-77CS
CTCAACCCCTCATCGAGCATCACCAGGTACTGCTCAAGGGGGACGTAGTTCGCAATGGAGTTCCCCGACCCCAGGGCAAAACCACCCTGTAAGGCACAGGCTTCAAGAATACTCCGAACGTACCGGCGAAGGTCTGCCTCCGGAAGACGGATGAGTTTGTCCAGGTCAACCCCACCAAGAGCAGCAACTTTCTGTCCGTACCGTTTCACAAACTCCGTCACCGGGAGGATTTCATCCTGGAAGGAGTGGAAGGCATCGATGGGAACACGCTCGAGGAACACGTCGAACACCCCGTAGATGTTCCCACAGGAGTGGAGGAAGTAGGACTTCCCCTTCTCGTGGGCAAGGGCGCAGAGCTTTTCATGCCAGGGGAAGACAAAATCCTCGAGGTCTTTTGGAGAGAGGAAGGTGGCGCTTCTAAACCCCCAGTCGTCCCCCTGGAAGATGCCCCCCACGATGTCAAGGTCGATGAGCTGCCGGTAGAAGGAAAGGGTGACTTCCCCCACCCGCTCAAAGACCGCCTGGACGAGAGGCCGGTTTTCGTGGAGGAGGACGGCAAGGCCCTCAAAGCCAAGGAGGATTTCGCTCACCACCTCAAAGACCCCGCTACAGGCGTTCAAAAGCAGCTTCATCCCCTCGGGAAGAAGGGACGAAAGGAGTTCATAGGGAGAGTAATCAAAACCTGCCGCATCAGGCCAGGGGTAGCGCTCAAAATCGTCCCAAGACGCAATCACCCCCGAGGACTCTTCAACCCACTCCCGCACCCCCCGGGAAAAGAGTGCGGTGTCTTCTCCTTTTCGGGTTTTTCCCACAAAGCGAAGCCCCATCCCCGGCACATCCACAAAGATGCAGTAGTCGTACCCCAGGCGTTTGTAGAACTGGACAGACTGGCGGAGGAAAAGGGGCATGGTCTCGGGCGCAGGCGGTGCAGGGGTTTCCCCAAAGAGCCTGCGGGTCACCTCCGCAATGATTTCCGGGTCAACGAGGAGTTCCACAAAGTGGACCCGTCGGGGAGGCTTTTTTCGAGCCAGAACAGCGACAAACTCGGCAAAATCCGGGGCGAAACGGTCTTCAGCGATCCACTCGAGGATACGCATTTACTCCCCCACAACCTGGACCCAGACCCGGCGTGTCCTCGGCCCATCGAACTCGCAGAGGAAAATCCCCTGCCAGGTCCCAAGAAGGAGTTTCCTATCTTCAAAGAGGACGCTCACCGACGGCCCCACAATGGAAGCCTTCACGTGGGCCGGGGAATTCCCCTCCCCATGCTCATAGGGGAGGTTCTCGGGAACGGCATGACGGAGCCCCCGGAGGATATCAAGGACCACATCCGGGTCGGCACTTTCGTTGATCGTGACCCCTGCGGTCGTATGGGGAACGTATACCGCACAGATCCCCCGCGTTTTCCCCGATTCCTCGATTGCTCGGCGGACAAAGGAAGTGATGTTCACGAGTTCCTCTTTCCTCCGTGTCGCTACCGTGAACTCATACATGGTTCCACCTCCTACTCGAAGAGCTTTCGGAACTCTTCTTCGGAAAGAGAGACGACGCCTTCGCCATATCGCAACAATCGTTTCTCCTCAGAAGTTGCCCAGGGCGTGAGAGGGAAACGGACGGTGAGGGGGAGACGGAAAAAGGGCTGGTCCACGATGACCTCCCCGGGGAGTAGTGCCGCCGCCTTCTCCCGCAGGATGCCCTGAAGGTGTGCGTACTCTTCCTTGCTGAGTTCGGCGTACTTCTGTCTTCCCACCACCGTCGTTGCCGCCTGGGTCACCACGCGGTAATCCACCTGAGAGGCAGTCTGCTCTGCCCCGATAAGGACAATCCGGAAGGACCGGCCCCGTTCAGCCACATCCCGGAAAATCTGTCCGAGGGGCCCACCACCCTCCCGGGGGGCGTATTTGTTGAGTTCATCAAGGTAAATGAAGACCGGTTCTTTCAGGAGATCCTGNTCTTTCGCCCAGAGAATTTCCCGGAGCACTGCACCCACAACGAAAGTTTGCCCCCGGGAAGAGAGCTTGGCGATGTCCACCACCGTCACCCCCGCAGGACGGTTCCAGGGTAGGATATACTCGGGAACAGGGGGATGGTGGAAAACGACGGTGCGGGAGGGAAGGATGCTCCGCCACAGCCTGTCAAGGCCGCTCCGCTCCGCGAGACGTAACCTCCGGGAAATGGCAAGGACCGTTTTGTCTTCAATCTTCTCGCTCCCAAGAGCCGTCGCCAGCGCCCTGGCCCCCTGCTCTCCCTCCTCAGTATACCCATGGAGGAGCTCGATGAGGTCCTTCAGAGAATTCGGAAGCCCGAATCTCTGAAGCATCCACTTTGGGTCCTGGCCGCACACCGCAAGGTACAGCCGCACCAGTGTCCGGTCATCAAGGCCTTCGCAGGAAAAACGGATGTTCTCCTCAAGGTACGGAGTATCCCGCGAGAAGAGCTCTGCCCTGGCTTCCCTGACAAGACATGTGTACTGGTCATAGAGGAATTCCTCAATCACCGAGACCGCCAGAGCAAAATTCGGGTTCCTCTCGAGCTCCTCCGGGTCAAAGAAGAGCGGCAGGAGGTGGAGCTCGGCAATGTCGAGAATGTCCCATCCGTAGACGCTCACCCGGTCACGGGAGTGACGGATGTCGGGTCGGCCGTCTTTCCTTGGAGGAACGGCCACGGTAACACCCTCAAAGGGCCGGGCGTCCACACCAAAACGCCGGAACATGTCCTCCCAGAGCTGGGCCTCTCTTGAGCCCTTCGCCTCTTCCCACTCGCTATTCCAGTGGTCAAGAAACAGGAGGCTTTCGCCCTTCACGTTGAAGACGATGGCCCGGCTATCCCGCAAGAATGTGGCCACATCTCCTGAGAGAAAGCACTCCGGGGCGCGAGGGTAGTTGAGCATCATCCAGAGGAGGAAGGTGGCGTAGGAGGTTTTTGCCGCCACACCTGACTGGCCGCTGACGTTCACATGGGCCCCGTTGTCCCCAAGGAGGTACCGTACATCGAGGTACGCCACCTCGTTATTCGAGAGCACTCCACAGGGAAGGGCCCGTCTTGCCCGTTTCACCTCGTCAAACCCCAGCGCCACATCGGTCTCTTCGGGGGGGACGAGGAAAACCTTCTCTCCCACAGGCGGAGGAACAAGAGGGGGAACGGTGACAAAACTCTCCCCTTCCTTTTTCAGGGTTCTCGTCACCACCACCTGCCCGAGGTAAATCGTCACACCACTGTACCGTCCCTCAGCATAGGCCTCCTCCTGGTATCCCGTGGTGACCGTCCCATCCCAGGAGGCCACCACCTCGTTCACCACGCCGTACAGCCGAAAGATTTCCTCCCCCCAGGAGAAGTCTACCCGCACAATCGCCTCAAGACGAATCCCAGAAGTAAAGGCAGGGCGCATCCGCACCCAGAAGGTGTAGGGAGTGACTTCNCGCAATCCCGTGACAGTACCAATCTCTTTCATTCTCCACCTCACTCCTCAAGGCGTTCCTGCACCAACGAGGGATNTTTCTCCCAGAGTACCCGCTGCACGAGTTCCCGCACAAACCCTGAGGGGGCAAAGTGCTGGGCCAGACGTTCCTCAAGGGCAATGATCGGGAAGAGGTTTTCCGGAAGCCTCCGCCAGGGGTAATCCCCCGTGAGCTCAGGCAAAACCTGCGCCAGGCCGTCAAAGAGGCGGGTAATGTCAGGACGAAGGGCGGGGAACTGCTCCTCGGGAACCACAACCTCCAGGCGGACCAGGCCCTTCCAGGGGAAAGCAGGATCCTCTACCAGGCGGATGTAGGAGAATACCCGCAGGACGTCGGTGCGGTCCTGGCGCAGAAACCCCACAACGGCTGGGGTTCTGCGGCCACGGGGGAGACGAAGAAGAGATTCAAGCCATTCCTGAGGGAGGCGGAGCTCCTCCACCCCCTTCACGAGACCACAGGGGCCGACCCCGGGGATGAAGGTGGGAGGATCGATGAGGTGGATGGTGCCGTCTTTGACGACCGGGACACGCCGGTCAAGGAGCCGGCGTACTTCTTCTCGTTCCAGGCGCTGCATGGCGTTAAGAACGGCTTGCCGGGCGACCTCGGTGTCGGCAAAAATCCTTGCTCCCCGCCGTGTCTCCTCAAGGCGGAAAACCATTCCCATGCCCAGGTCGATCTCCGGATGTTCCACCACTGCCCGAAGGGCAAGCTCTTCTCCTGCTCCGAGAACCCGCGCAAAAGACGGAGGCGAGGAGGGAGAAAACCCAAAAGAGAGCCCTCTGCCCCTCTCCCACTGTACCCAGGAAGCGGCAACCTCGGCCAGAAGCAACACTGCAGTGCGGTAGAGAATCCGCACATGGATGCGGGCCTTCCCATCCACAAAGCACACCCGGTCAAAAGCCGGAAGCGAAAGGTCCTGGGGGAATTCCCGCCATTCTTCGCTCTCCCAGAGGTCCCTGGGAGCAAGAGGGATATCTTCACCCACCTCGCGGTGGAAAAAGGCCTCGTCCTCCGTGTACCAGTGGTCCACCTGGGTGAATCCTCCCCGAAGCAACGCTCCTATGTCACGATGCTTTCGGTCTTCTTCCACCGTACTGCCCCCTCTCTGACCTCAAGCTGCACCGGGAAGTACCCGGCAAAATCCGGATCGTGGGTCACCACCCCCACCATTTTCCCCTCCCGGCTCAGGCGGAAAATGGCATCAGCCACAAGATCAAGGTGTTCCCGGTCAAGGGAGGAGAATCCCTCATCGATGAAGAGACACTCCGTTCTGCGGGCGTAACTTTTCTCGAGCTTGAGACTCGAAAGGGCCAAAGCCAAGGCCAGGGCAATCAGGGTCTTCTCCCCGCCTGAACACTCCTCCGGCAGGCGCTCTCCTCCGCCGAACTTTCGGTCAAGAACCGCAAGGTCCGCCATGCCCCTGCGCATCTGCATCCGCAGTGCATATCGCTCCCCTGAGAGTTTCCGGAGAATCCGGGAACCCTCCTCTTCAAGGCGGGCGAAAAAGAGCCGGAGTAGATAGTTCTTGAACCCGCCCACCTCAAGCGCCTGCTGCAAATCCACATGAATCCGGTACTCCTTCAGTCTCTGGCCCACCGTCTCGCGGAGTTCCTTCCACTCTCTCTGCTTCTCTTCGTTCTGCCGGAGCCTCTCCCGAACCTCTCCAAGGCGTTTGTGGAGGAGAGACACCCGCTCCTCAAGGTCCTGAGCTTCCTTCTGCCACCGAGCAAATGTCTCCTCGAGTTCGTCCTCAGCAAGGCCGAGCTCGGCAAAAAGCCGCTCCTTCTCCTTCCGCTGCTCTGCTATTCGCCTTTCCAGTCCTTCAAGCTCCCCTTCCAGGCGATGGAGCACTTCCCGCCAGTTCCCCCGTTCTCTATCCCGCAACCGGCAGTACGTGGTCTCATCCCACCCTCGCTTCTTGAGCTCTTCAAGAAAGGCCTGCCGGAGGCGTTCCTCTTCCTGACCCAAAGAGCGCTGGTCCTGCAAGAGCTCCAAAAGGCGTTCCTTCAGCCGGTTTCCATCCCCCTCAAGAAGCATGATGTGCTCCCTTTTGGCCCTGATTTCCGCTCCAAGGCGCACAACCTCCTGCCCGGCTCTCTGAAGCCTCCTTTTGAGGTCCTCGGCAAAGGCGAAAAAGGCCTCCTCAGGCGCCTCACCCCCGGCAACTCCCCACAACGCACAGTACTCCCCAAGGAGCGCTCGCTGTCGCTTAAGCTCTGCTTGCAGTGCCTCTAAGGTGGCGGTTATACTCTCAAGACGCTGCATCTCTTCTTGCAACCGCTCTTCAAGTGAGGCAATCCGTCCTTCAAGGGCAACCAGGTCCTTCCGGAACGCTTCCACTTCCCTCTGCAGTGCCTCCCTGGCCTTCCCCTGGGACCTCACCCAATCGCGGAAACGGGAAAGGTTCAGCACATCCTGCTCGGGGTACCCGCAGCTCTCAAGACTCTCTCTGATGCGCTGATGCAGCTTTTGCAGCTCTCGACTGAGAATCTCCTCCCTCTTCCCCACTTCCTCAAGGTCTCTGAGGGCTCTTTCCTCCTCCTCTTTAAGCTCCACAATGCTCCGGAGGAGGTGTTCTCTCTGCGACGCAAGGCGGGTGAGGCGCCCATGGAATTCCCGGTACTCCTCCTCAAGCGCAAGGATATCCACCCGCACCCTTTCCCCTTCCGGGAACGGCACCGCGCTCCCACACACCGGGCATACCCCGTGGCGACGCCACTCCTCCTCAAGTTCCCCAACAACAAAGGCCTTGACCCCAAAGCGGTACTTCGCCTCACGGTCTTTCCTCTGGGCTTCAAGTTCCCGCAAAGAAGCCTCAAGCGTTTCCTGCTCCTTCAAAAGTCCAAGCAGTTTCTCCTTTTGCCTTGCAAGCTCTCCTTCGATTCTCCGCCGCTCCTCCTTAACCTGCCTCAGCTCCTGGTGCTTTTCCCGTTCCTCAGGAACAAGGGCGTCAAGAACCCGGGTTGCCTCTTCAATCTGTGCCCAGGTACACTCCATCCTGGCAAGACAGGCCTCCCGTTCTTCGAGCGCCTTCGCTTTCCTCTCCCGTTCTCTCAAAAGGTCTTCGTGTTCCCTCGCAAGCTCCTGGATTCTTGTCCTGAGTTTCTGCCCTTCCCTCTCCCAGAATACGCACTCCTCCCTACGCCTCCGGATATCCTCAAAAAGGGGCTGCCCCCGCTCCTCAACCTCCCGGACAAGGCGCTCGAGCTTTTTCTTCTCCTCGAGGGAACACCTCTCCTCCCTGAGGAGCTCTTCCAGGGACTTTTTGGCCGAAAGAAGGTCCTCTTCGGCCTTCCTGAGGTCTTCCCCAGTCCTTGCTACCTCCTGATTCACCCGCTCAAGAAGCTCTGCCTTTGCCCTCCAGGGTCTTTCAAAGGCCTCACAGAGACGGTGTGCCAGCTCAATATCATCGTCTTCCTGAATTTTCGGTCGCACCTCTTCGCAGCGCTTGCGGAGGACAGAAAGTTGTTCCTCGCTTTCCCGGAGCTTCCGGAGGATTTCCCCAAGCTGCCTCATCTTCTCCAGGCACTCCTGCAGGTTCTGGCGCCGGGACCTGGCACTCTCGAGTTCCTGCTCGATGTTTCTCACCTCTTCCCGGAGCCGTACCTCCTCTCCAGGAAGGTCCTCGGCTTCAAGCAGGCGAAGCCTTTCCTGCCGCGATCCGAGTTCCCCCTCAAGAGCCCTCATCTTGCCTCGAACCTGCTCGCGGATTCTGTCGAGGATGTCAAGGCCAAAGAGGCTACTCAGGATCCTGAAGCGGTCCGCCGAAGACGCTTCAACAAAGGCCAGGGTTTCTCCCTGGGGAAGGAACACAGAGGACCGGAAGGTCAGAGCATCACAGCCGAGGAGCTCTTCAATACGCTTGTTGACCCCCTGCTCCCCAGAGGCCACCGGCTTCCACCGCTCCTTCTCGTACTGCTCGAGGTAGGCCACACCCCCCTGCTTTGCCGAGTACTCCCGGGTAACCCGGAACTTCTTCTCCCCAAGGAGGAACTCAAGCTGCACCCGTAAGGCTTTTTCGGGACTCCCCCGGTAAATGAGCTCCTTTTTCCCTCGTTCAGAACGAATCCCCCGGCCATACAGGGCGAAGTACATCGCCTCAAGAAGCGACGACTTTCCTGCTCCGTTGGGACCCACAATGACGAAGAGGTCTGAGGGAAACTCAAGTTCTGCACGCTCAAGCCCCAGAAAACGCTCAACCCGAAGACGCAGTGGCCTCATTCTTGATCTTCCTCAAAAGCCCTGTGGTAGTATACTTCAAAAAGCCGCACCACGTCCTCCGAAAGCCCCTCCTCCTCAGCAAACCGGGCGAAAAGCTCCGGTAGCGCCGCTATATCGAACGAGGCCTGTTCGCTTTCTTGACGATCCTCCTCATCCCAGACCGCCTCAACCACCACCACCTCGAAGTGTTCTCCCTGGAGGCGGCGGAGCTCCGTGAACCACTCAGGAGAAAGCATCTCTCCCGGAATCCGGAGCCGAACGTAGTTTCGCCGACCGTTGCGCAGCCGCTCCTCTATGAGGTGGCGAACCTCCAAAACCCCAAGGGGCTTTTCGAGGTCGATGCTCAGAAGGGCAGAGCTTTCAAAGAACACTGGGTGAATCCTGGGCTTTTCCCCAAAAACGAGCTCCACCAGCACAAAGCCACCCTTCTGGTCAGGGTTTTTGAAGTTCTCCGGAACAAGGGACGAGGGGTAACAGAGGGAGAAGGGAGCCTCAAGAACCGTGTACCCGTGGAGATGCCCCAGGGCGCCGTAGGAGAAGCCGTGGGGGAAATCGGCCTTTTTGAGGAAGACCTCCCGGGAAGCATTGGCCTCAGCGTAGAAGGCCAGCTCTTCCACCGTCAGATGACCGAGGAGAATGTGGAAATGGCGGGGATTGAACGAGTTCTTCCACTTCTCCATGGTGCGCCGAAGGTGGTCCCTCACCATGGCCTGAACCGTTTCCCCGGGGTGATCAGCAAGGAACCTCGAGAGTGGCAGATAGGGGATCGGGAAAATGGTCACCCCAAGCTCCGGAAAACTCCGCGGCTCCATATCCCGGATGACTGTGATGCTTTTGGGGAACACCCGCTGCAGGGCTTCCACAGCATACCAGTCATGGTTTCCGATGAGCCACACGAAAGGAGCGACCTCCGCAAGTTCCACAATGACCTCAGCGGCAAGCTGAATGGCCTCCCTGGGGGGATGGTAGTACTGGTGGAAGAGGTCCCCGGCATGGAGCACAAGGTCAACCCGTTCGTCTCTTGCCACCCGAATGAGCTTTTCCAGGCACTCCCGCTGTTCCTCCAGGCGGTCGATCTCCCGGTGACTCTTCCAGGAAACAAGCCCAAGATGCCAGTCAGCGGTGTGGAGTATTTTGAGCGGTCGCATTACCACTCCCCGAAAATATTGTAGCATAATCCTCCGGGTACCCTTCAGGATGTTCGGCAAACCCAAAAACTCAAGGAGCACACATTGACACCCTGCAGGGCCGATGGTATTATTTTAGACGTCTAAATAAAAAAGGAGGAAGAACCGTTGAGGAATCAGGGAACATCGCTTCACGATGCTCTCCTCCAGGTCATTCGATACCACTTCATCCGGTACCACCAGCTCCTTGGGACCATTGGACTCTACAGAGGGCAACCGCCTATCCTTGGCATGCTCTGGGAAAAGGATGGACGAACACAGAAAGACATCGCCGAAGCCCTGGGCCTCCGTCCTCCCACAGTCACCATTATCCTCCGGCGCATGGAGAAAAACGGACTGGTGCGGCGGGAAACTGACCCAGAGGACCTGAGGGCTGTGCGGGTGTACCTTACCGAGCGTGGGAGAAACCTGCAAAAGGAGGTCGAAAGGATTCACCGCGTCCTCGAAAAAGAGTGCTTCTCCGGGTTCACCCAAAACGAACGACGGCGCCTCCACGAGTTCCTCATCCGTATCCGGGAGAACCTGGAAAAAGCCACGGGAAGGTACCACACCTCTTTAGAGGAGGGAGACCGGTGAAGAAACTCCTCTCTTACCTTCGGCCCTACTGGAAAGCCGTTCTCCTGGCCCCGCTTCTTATGGTTGTCGAGGTCATCTGTGACCTCTCGCAACCTGCCCTCCTTGCCCGGATTGTGGACCACGGGATTGCCCGGGGGGATACGTCCCTTGTCCTCCGGACCGGAATGCTCATGGTGGCCATAGCCCTCGTAGGCGCAGCCGGTGGCATCGGCTGTACGGTGTTCGCAAGCTCCGCCAGCCAGAACTTCGGCAGGGACCTCCGGAGAGACCTCTTCAGGAAGATCCTTACTCTTTCCTGTGCCGATCTTGACCGCTTTTCCTGCGGGACACTCCTCACCCGCCTCACGAACGACGTGACCCAGCTCCAGAATGTCGTCCTTGCCGCCCTGCGCATCGTCGTTCGGGCGCCACTCCTTTTCCTGGGGGGAACAGTGATGGCGGTGGTCATGGCTCCCCGCTTTGCGCCCTTCATCTTCACCGCCATTGCCCTTGAGGTCGCCGTTTTCTCCATCCTCTTCAAAAAGGGCGTCCCCCTCTTTGCCCGGGTCCAGGAGAAGATTGACCGGCTCAACACCATCATCCGGGAAAACCTTGCAGGAATCAGGGTCATCCGTGCCTTCACGCAGGAGGCACGGGAAAAGGAGCGCTTCTTCAGGGCCTCGAGAGACCTCACCAAAGCCACAGTGCAGGCATTCCTCCCCATGGTGACCTTCCTGCCTCTTGTGCTCCTCATCATGAACCTGAGCATTGTCGCCGTCCTCTGGGTCGGAGGGCAATCGGTCATTGCAGGTCGCATGGAGGTCGGGTCCATCATGGCGCTGACCAACTACGTTTTCCAGATCCTCTTCTCCCTCATGATGATCGGGCACATCCTGACCTCGGTGAGCCGGGCAAGCGCTTCGGGGAAACGGGTCATTGCCATCCTCGAGCAGGAAGCCACAATCCGCAATCCCCTTGTGCCCGATACCACCCCGATCACCCGGGGCGAAGTGGTCTTCCGGGACGTCTCCTTCTCGTACCATGGCGAGCCGGTGCTTTCCGGAATTTCCTTCACCGTCCATCCCGGGGAGACTGTAGCCATCGTGGGTACGACAGGGGCAGGGAAATCGACGCTGCTTTTCCTCATCATGCGCTTTTATGATCCCTTCTTCGGAGAGATTCTCATCGACGGCATCGACATCCGCACAAAAGACCTCAAGGTCCTGCGAAGCGCCATAAGCGCAGTCTTCCAGGAACCGCTGCTCTTCTCGGGGACCATAGAGGACAACATCCGCCTGGGGAACGAGGGAGCATCGTTTGAGGAAGTGGTCGAGGCAGCCAAAATCGCCCAGATCCACGACTTCATCATAAGCCTTCCCGAGGGGTACAGAACACCCGTAGGTTTGCGGGGTGTCACCCTCTCAGGGGGGCAGAAACAGCGCCTGACCCTCGCCCGGGCCCTTTTGAGAAAACCGGTAATCCTCCTCCTTGACAACTGTACGAGCGCCGTGGACGCGGCCACCGAAAAACGGATCTTCGAGGAACTCATGCGGTGGCGGTTCCCGTGCACCAAATTCATCGTTACCCAGCGCATCACAGCGGTAACTCAAGCCGACCGCATCCTTGTCCTTGACCGAGGACGACTCGTGGCCTCAGGAAAACATGAGGAGCTCCTTGAAATTTCCCCACTCTACCGGGAAATGTACGAGCTCCAGGCAGGAAGGGAGGAGGTCACCCGTGTCTAAACCACCCTTCCCCGTGCTGCGGCGAGGACCAGGATACGTTCCCGAACCCTTGGAGCGACCGGAGGATTTCTGGAAAACGCTCCGGAAGCTCTGGCAGTACCTGAGAACCCAAAAACTCAGGATCATCCTCGTTGTTCTTTGTGTTGCCGCCGGGGCAATATGCACGCTTTCTGGGCCTTACCTCATCGGGAAAGCCATTGATGAGGCCATCCTTCCACGGAACCTCGTCACCCTCCTGAGGTACACCCTGTTCCTCGTTGCGCTGTACCTTGGGGCATCCCTCCTTGCGTTCTTCCAGGAACGCCTGGCGGTCGCTCTCTCCCAGGACGTGGCGCTTGCGCTTCGTAACGAAGCCTTCTCCTTCCTCCATGCCCTTCCCCTTCGCTTTTTCGATACCCACAACCACGGTGACATCATGAGCCGTCTCACAAACGACATCGACACCATCGGGAGCACCTTGGCAACGGTGGCCACCCAGACCATTGCGAGCTTTGTGACCCTTGCGGGCACGGTGGTGGTCATGTTCACCCTCCACCGAATGCTCGCCCTCGTTGCGCTTTCTGCCATTCCCCTGACCCTCTGCGCAACACGCTTTGTGACCAGGAGAACACGGGAAACCTTTCTCGCCCAGCAGACGATCCTGGGCCAGCTCAACGGCATCCTCGAGGAAGACCTCACCGGGCTCAGGGTCCTCAAGGCCTTCATGCGGGAAGAGCGGGAATTCGCCAGATTCTCTTCGGTCAACGAGAACCTCGCCGCAGTGGGGGTCCGGGCGCAAATCTGCGCCGGCATCATGGGGCCGCTCATGAACGTCATCGGTAACCTGAACCTTGCGTTCCTTGCGGGGTTTGGAGGGTGGTTTGTCCTCAGGGGCGCAGCAAGCATCGGAACCATTGCGAGCTTCATCGCCTATTCCCGGCAGTTCATCCGACCCGTCAACGAACTCGCCATGCAACTCAACACGCTTCAGTCAGCCATGGCAAGCAGCGAGCGGGTCTTCGCCCTCCTTGAGGAAACTCCGGAACCTCCCGACGCATCGAACGCCCTGGAACCCCAGGAAATCCGCGGGGCCGTGGAATTCCGAAATGTCACGTTCTCGTACCGGAAGGGCGTTCCCGTGCTCAAGAACGTGAGCTTTTCTGTGGAGCCGGGACAGGTTGTGGCGCTCGTTGGGCCGACCGGAGCAGGAAAGACCACCATCGTCAGCCTCCTTGCCCGCTTCTATGAGCCAGAAAGCGGTACCATCCTCATCGACGGCATGGACATCCGGAGGATACGACGGGAACGCCTGCGGTCACTCCTTGGCATCGTCCTTCAGGACACGTATCTCTTTGCTACCACCGTCCGGGAGAACATCCGCTACGGACGCCCCGAAGCTCAGGACAGTGAGGTCGAGGAGGCGGCACGCCTTGCCAACGCCGAGCACTTCATCCTGAGCCTCCCCGAGGGGTACGATACCGTCCTCTCCGACGGGGGAGAAAACCTGAGCCAGGGACAGCGCCAGCTCCTCGCCATCGCCCGTGCCTTCCTCGCGAACCCTGCAATCCTCGTTCTTGATGAAGCCACGAGTAACGTCGACACCCACACCGAGCGCCTCATCCAGGACGCAATGCTCCGCCTCATGCGAGGGCGGACGACCTTCATCATCGCCCACCGCCTGAGCACTATCCGCAATGCCGACCTCATCCTCGTTCTGCGGGACGGGGAAATTGTGGAGAGAGGGACCCACAGGGAACTCCTGGAGAAAAAAGGATTCTATTTCTCCCTGTACCTGAGTCAGTTCGGAGAGGACACAGCGCCGGTGGCAGCAGAATGAAATGTTACTTTTCTCGCATATTTGTGTTGCTTAAGTAACACAAAAAAGCGCGGAATCTCCTTTTTTCAGAGGGATTTAGCAGGAATTCGTTGACGTAAGGANAGTTTCTTGATAAAATCTTTACCAAAAGTGTTACGTTGATGGCTTTTATTTTTGTTTTGCGGGGAAAGGGATGAAAAGAAAGGAACGGCTCGACTACATCGGAAGGCAGCTGACCTTAAACGGAGTGGTGAGCATCAAAGAACTCGCAGAAAAGTTAGGCGTCTCCAGCATGACCATTCGCAGAGACCTCCGNAGACTCGCTGAAGAAGGCATCCTGAAGCTCATCCCTGGAGGCGCTGTGCTCAGAAGGGAACCNAATCCCTTCGAGGAGAGGGAATACACGGTCACGAAAGCACAGCTACACATGACAAANGAAAAGATTAAAATCTGCAAAAGAGCTGCCCTCCTCATCCAGGACGGGGATACCATCATTATCGACACCGGATCCACAACGGAACACCTTCCCGGCTTTATCCCCCCGGACCTGAACCTCACCATCATCTGCTACTGCCTGAACATCTTCCTGAACGTTTACAAGAACAGCAGGCACACCCGCATTGTCTTCCCCGGGGGATACTTCCACGAAAACACCCTGATGTTCGAGAGCCCCGAGGGTATTTCCCTCATCCGGAAAATGAGGGCCAACAAGGCCTTCATATCGGCTGCCGGGGTCGACGAAAAGCTCGGTGTCACCTGCGCCAATTTCTACGAGGTGGATACCAAAAGGGCCATCATCGAATCGTCAGACGTCAAAATCCTCCTCGTCGACTCCACGAAGTTTGGAAAGGTTACTGCTGCGTATTTCGCCGACCTGAAGGAATTCGACATCGTCATCACCGATACCGGCATTCCCGAAAAATACGCCAGGCTCCTGAAAGAGCTGGGCATAAAGACGTACGTTGTGTGAGCCTCCTTAAACGGTGAACCGCCCCAGACCCTCCTCGAGCATCTCCGCCTTGCGGGCCATGTTCGCAACGGTGGTTTCAATCTCCTGAAGCGCCGCATGCTGTTCCTCCGAAGAGGCGGCGACTTCCTGAGAGGCAGCAGCGTTTTCTTCAGAAATTGCGGCAACGTTGCTCAACGCCAGCGACATCTCTTCCACCATCCTCCGGATGTTCTCCGTCCGGAGCTTGTTCTTCTCCGAAACGGTCATGACCTCCTGGACCAGTTCCGTGATACGCCGAGAAGAGTGTTCCACGAGAGCAAAGGACTGGGTGATGGTCTCCGTCTCGTGGGTCACAATGTCGTTGGCTTTATAAATGTCTTCAAAGGCAAGCTGCGCCCTCTCCACGGCCCTGTTGCCCTCCTCAACCCTCCGGCGACTCTCCTCTACAGAGGACACCGCCTTCTCCACGCCTTGCTGGACCTCCCGAATCAAGGCGGCAATTTTCTGGGCAGCCTGGGCCGATTCCTCAGCGAGTTTGCGGACTTCTTCCGCCACAACGGCAAAGCCCCTTCCGGCTTCTCCTGCTCGAGCCGCCTCAATCGCCGCATTAAGGGCGAGGAGATTGGTCTCCTCGGCAATGCCGGTGATGAGATCCGTGATGCTCCCGATTTCCCTGGAACTTTCCCCGAGCCTGCCTGCAATTTCCCTCACAGAAAAGACGGACTCCTCAATGGTACGCATGGACTGCACCACGTCCTTGAGGATTGCCTGCCCCCTCTCAGAAGCGGAAAAAGCGGAATCCACAGCCCGCCTGACCTCTTCCAGGTTCCCCCCCACAAGGGCAACCTGCTCCTCAACCTTCCGCACTTCCTGCAGAGTTTCCGAAATCTTCTCCACCTGGGCGGCGATTTCCCCATCGATGGCCTGCACTTCTGTCACAAGTTCTTCCATGCGCCGGGCAACACCGGCAAGACTCTGGCTCTGCTCTTCCGAGCCACGGGCCACCTGGGCCACGGCCTGAGCCACCTGGCTTCCAAGGGTGAGAATTTCCTGGGAAGCACGATGCAGGTTCTCAGTCGCCGCAATCATCTCACGGGCGACAGAGGAGACCTCAAGGAGAAAGCGGCGAAGGGCAGAAGAAGCCTGCCCAAGGGAAGAAAGCAGGTCCCCTATCTCATCCCTCCGGGGGTTCGTGATCTCCCCGGTCAGGTCACCCTGCTCGAGCCTTTTTGCGAAGGCAACACCCTGGCGAAGCGGGAACACGATACCCCGGGAAAGAACAGTACTGAGCAC
>APCU01000043.1 GCA_000347575.1 Candidatus Caldatribacterium saccharofermentans OP9-77CS
CGTCCCTTGAAGCAGAGCGAGAAAGTATTGCCGCCCTGCTCCCCCAGGAAATCCTCATCCGCTACGAAGATCTTCGAAAGAAATTCCCAAACGCTGTTGTTCCCCTTGCAGGGGAAGTGTGTGAAGGATGCCATCTCACCGTGCCCACCGTGGTGGCCAAAGCAGTCCGAAGAAAAGAAGGCGTCGTGAGGTGCCCAAACTGTGGACGATTCCTCTGCTGAGCCGCTCGACGAACTCCTGGTCTTTGTCGATGGTGCCTCAAAGGGAAATCCGGGGGAAAGCGCCGCAGCCTTTGTGGTCTGTGACGGGGATGGTAACGTACTTTTTGAAATGGCCTCCCGGATCGGGATTGCAACGAACAACGAGGCAGAATACTGGGCATTACTTCTGGCCCTTGACTTTCTGCGCCAGTGGAAGGTGAAAAGACTCTCAGTCTTTTCCGACAGTGAGCTTCTGGTTCGACAACTCCAGGGCACCTACAGGGTTCGGTCTCCGAGGCTCTCTTCTCTTCACCAGCTGGTGAAAGAGCGTATTCAGGGATTTCCTTCGTTCACCATCACTCACATTCCCCGGGAGAAAAATCGACGGGCGGATTCCCTGGCTTCCGAAATACTCACTTCCCGTGTCCGGTTATAGTTGTTGAGGAGGGTAGGTCGGGCAACCGCGGGGAGTCAAAACTCCCTGAGGAAAGTCCGAGCTCCACAGAGCAGGGTGCTGGGTAACACCCAGTGGGGGTAACCCCAGGAAAGTGCCACAGAAAACATACCGCCCCGGAAGGGGTAAGGGTGAAAAGGTGAGGTAAGAGCTCACCGGACGCCGGGTGACCGGCGTGCCTGGCAAACCCCACCCGGAGCAAGGCTAAATAGGAAGGGATGAGGTGGCTCGCTGACCTTCGGGTTAGCCGCTTGAGGAGTGGGGCAACCCACTCCCCAGATAGATGGTTGCCACTCTCTCTCAGGGAGAGTACAGAACTCGGCTTACAGACCTGCCCTCCTCAAGCCACCCTTCGCCGCAGGACTGAATGGATCGCAATGGAAATGACAATGATGAGACCGTAAACAAGCTGTGTCCAGAACCCTGAAAGCCCCATAGCAATGATGCCAGCTTCAAGGATTCCAATGATAATGGCTCCGATGAAGGTCCCAAAGATAGTCCCCACACCACCCTCAACAGGTGTCCCACCAAGGAAAACAGCAGCGATAGTTTTTAGGAGATACCCCTGACCAAGGGTGGGCCAGAAGTAAAGGACTTCTAAACTTGCAAGGACTCCTGCAAAGGCTGCAAACCCGCCCATTTGTGTAAAGACAATGATTTTTACCCGATCTACATTGACTCCCATCACCCGGGCACTGGCCTCATTGTCTCCAGTATAGTAAATGTGAGCCCCGAACCGGTGCCGGTTCAAAACAAGCCAGAGGAAAAAGGCCACAACGACTGCCCAGAACATTTGAACCGGAATTTTTCCTAGAACCCTCCCCACAAGGAGGTAGTACAGGGGGCTCTCCTTGGTAGGAACCAGAGTCTTCCCCAACCCCTGACAAAGGACCTGGGTAAGACCAGCCCAGAAAAACTGTGTACCAATGGTGACCACAAGAGAGGGCAAGCGAAGCTTCACCACGAGAAGACCATTCAGGTATCCAGCAACAAGGCCAACAATAACACAAACAAGAAGGGCCAGAGCAACACTCCGCGTGGCATGGAAAACCTGGGTGAAAACGTACCCGCAAAACCCCATAATGGAAGGGAAGGAAAGGTCCATCTCGCCACAGATCACAACAAGAGTAAGCGAGAGGGCCATAATCATCGAAAACGGTATCGTGGACATAAAGGCAGCGTAGATATCCCCGGAGAGAAAAGTTTTCGGACTACTGATGATGAAAAGCAAAAGCAAAACGAAGAGGACAAAGAGAATGCTGACTTGCGTTCTATTCTCCGAAAGCCATCTGTTCCTCATTCTTCTTCCCCCCAGAAAGAAGACTCAAAAAGAAAAGACCCCGGCAAGCAGCCGGGGTCTTTTCAGGGCATGAGTGACTCAAGACCATGAGGGGTCGTCGGTGTCCTCTGCGAGGTCTCACTCTCACCATTAAGACGACCGGTGCGGGCCACAAGGTAGAGCTTCTCAACGAGTTCCTCCAGAGAAATCGCCGCTTTCATAAACTCTCCTACCACCTTTCCCCGGTCAAGAATCACAATGCGATCCGCCACCGGGTACACGTGGTAGATGTTATGGGTGATGAAAATGGCCGATTTCCCTTTCTTCTTAATCTCCTCGACGAAACTCAACACCTTCTGTGTCTCAGAGAGTGAAAGACCCGTTGTTGGTTCGTCGAGAATAATGAGATCCGCCTGAAAGTGCAGAGCCCTTGCAATCGCCACACCCTGTTTTTCTCCTCCGGACATGGTCCCGACTATAGCGTCAACGCTGAGTGCCGAGGAAGTGAAACCCATGTACTCCCGGATGATTCGTTCAGCCTCTTCTCTCTGTTTTCGAATGTCTATGAACCCCCACCGGTTGGTGATCTCCCGACCCATGAAGATATTGCGCCAGAGGGAATGCTGCTCCGAAAGCGCCCGTTCCTGGAAGACCGTTTCGATACCCAGTTCTCGTGCCATGGCCACAGAGTAATTGACGAGCTTTTTCCCTTTCCAGTAAATCTCTCCCGAATCAGGCTGATGCACACCGGTGAGGATCTTGATAAGCGTTGACTTCCCCGCACCGTTGTCACCCAGAAGTCCGACGACTTCGTTGTACCCTACCTCGAAGTTGACCCCCCGGAGCACTTCCACATGCCCAAAGGATTTCCGAATATTGACCATCTTGACGAGAACTTCAGAAGGTTCAGCCATCCTCTCACCGAATCCCTTGCTCCACAAGCGGAGCGATTTCTTCAACGTTGGTCTTGTCCACAAGCCCAGACCCGGTGTCGATATGG
This sequence comes from Candidatus Caldatribacterium saccharofermentans OP9-77CS, assembly GCA_000347575.1. GTDB lineage: Bacteria > Atribacterota > Atribacteria > Atribacterales > Caldatribacteriaceae > Caldatribacterium > Caldatribacterium saccharofermentans. The sequence goes on from APCU01000043.1 coordinate 2,934, forward strand.
AGGCCAGCAAACTTGTACTTAATGCTCATGCAGAGCTGGACAATCGGCAGGAACCCCTGCAGGAACTGCTGCTGGTCATGGATCAGGTCACAGTACCCTTTCCGCATAGCTTCAAGGGTGGCCGGGGAGAGGTCAAATCCAGCGCCATACATGTCGTCAGGTCCCTTCCCGGCGGCCTTAAAGTATGTTTCTAAAGTAGCAGTGAGCCCACCATGGTCCGTAACCACAAGCTTAACATCTGGATGCGAGGAAACATACGCAGCAAAGACTGGAGCACCAAGGGGGGATCAGCGTTCACTTCAGGGGAAATTTCGAGATAGTCCACAACAAGCCCCGCCTCTTCCAGAGCATCGATAACCCCCTTCGTTCTGAGACCGCGGGTAGGTTGCGAGAGAAGACCCCAGACCATAGCCCGGTCTCCAGCTTTAAGGTCGAAGCGCTCAAGGCATCCCTGACCCAGAAGCCGTCCAGACTCGTAGAGTTCCTGGCCGACATAACCGAAGCCTTTTGATCTATACTTTGCTTCAGCCTTAGGAAGGGTGGTGTTCTGCGAAGTCACGATAATACCCTGCGCGAAAGCCTCGTCAATGAGGGGCAGAAGGGCGTCGTCTCCGGGATGGCCCATAACAGCGATACCATCAGGTTTTGCCGCAACGGCTTCCTTGAACTGGCGCACCATCATTTCGGGATCCCAGTTCGACCAAACGTATTCCACCTTGCAGCCCATGAGCTTTTCAGCCAGCTGAGCACCACGGTACACAACGCTCGCAAACGGGCACCCTGGAGGACCACCGCAGAAGAATCGAATGGTAATATCCTTGAAGGGGCTTTCCTCCTGGGCAAGTGCCGAAGTTACAAAAGCCCCAAGGATAAGGAACACCGCAAATCCCAACACCCACAGCCGATTCCGCTTCATTCTGCTTCCCTCCTTTCAGAGTTTTTGCGGAATCCTCAAACACGCGAATTCCAAAAGACGCAATCCCAAAATGGCTTTCTTAGCCCTTTCTCACCTCCCTCACACCCAAACAGGATATACTCCNTACGTCTTCGCCGCCTCAAGAAAAGCCAGAAAGTTCTCCAGAGGTGTGTCAAGCTGCACGTGGTGGGTGGGAGCAATGATGAACCCTCCACCTGGAGCCATAACCCGAATGCGTTCTTGAACTTCGCGCCGAACCGTATCCGGAGTTCCAAAAGGAAGCGTCTCCTGCTCGTCAATGGTCCCCCAGAAGGAAAGCCGTGTACCATAGCGCCTCTTCAGGGCTGCAGGATCCATTGCCTTCGGCTGCACCGGGTTCAGAACATCAATGCCAATCTCGATAAGGTCCTCAATGATGGGTTCAATGTTGCCATCGCTGTGATAGGCAATGAAAATATCCGGGTTGAGACGCTTCAACTCCGAGCAGATGACAGCCATGCGGGGCTTCAGGTACTTCCTCCAGAGATCAGGAGCAATCAGCATTCCCCGTTGTGTTCCCACGTCGTCCCCAAGCCAGATGCCGTCAACACCCATCATAACGAGGCGCTTAGCTGCCTCAAGGTGGAAGTAAAAGGGAATATCAAGGATAGCATTAGCTTTTTCTTCATCGGTCACCATATCCATGAGAAGTCGCTCCAAACCCCGGAGATACCATGCTCCTTCAAAGATTGTGCAAACGGTAACCCCAAGGATAAAGTAGTCCTTCCCATACCGCTTGAGAACTTCCTGCAAAGGAGCATAGAGTTCCTCCCGATGGGGGTCAGGAGGGACATAGGAAGCGATATTCTCGTCTTGAGAAAGAGGGTACCTGGCAATCTCGGTATACCTTCCCCTCCCAAAGGGCGTCTCGTACTCCACCTGCTTCCAGGTAATACCCCATTCGCAAACGTACACATCCTCTGAAGAAGCATAGTAAGAATTGGCAATCCCCACCGAGTACTGAATAATATCAAGCCCCAGGGCTTCTTCAAGGTCGTGAACGACGCCTCCATGGGGATTCAGATCCTGAGGGGGCAGGCCGAGATGCTGGCGCAGACGGCTGGCAAATTCCGGGGTGAAACTTGCCGTTATAGGTACACGGTCAGGTTCCTCATGGGAGAGGGCAACAATAACGCGTTCCTTGGAAGTCATGGCAACTCTCCTCCAGGGACCGACACCGTTTGCGGGGTTCTTCCCGCTTCCCAAAGGAGCGTTCGGCTCAAAAGCCGCTCGAATTGCTGAACGCTCTGGCTACTTGAGGTTCCCGAGAAAATGGGAATGGTGGGGAGATAGAAAGTAGGAGCGTCCAGAGTGAAGCCAAAGAGCAAATGCTGCACAAGGAAGACAAGGCTCAGAAAACCCTGGAGATAGGGGTACTGGTAAAGGCAGCAGTCAATAATCCCTTCCTCAAGGTAGGTTTCCCATTCTTTTGCCAGGTCATTCCCCACGACCACAATGCCCTGCTTTCCCGACTCTTTCAGGGCTCTTCCCACACCACAGTTTCCAAAAGCGGTGCTCACGAAAATCCCGCAAAGGCCTTCCTCTTTCAAAAGCTCCTCTTTGACCACCCGGTAGGCCTCTTCTTCGCCTTTGACCTCCACCACTCTGGACACGTCATAGGGAAGACCCCGTTCTCGCACAAAGTCAGTGAGTCCCTGCCAGCGCATAACGTGGGAAGGTGCCTGTTTGTGAGTGGTCAGGGTGTAGATAACCCCTTTTCTGTTCCCCAGAAGGAGCTGAAAAATGCGCCCCGCCATCCTCCCTGCTTCTCCACCATGCTGACCCACATAGAAGACGCGCTTACTCAAAGGGGCGTCAACATTGAAAGTCACCACTCTGGTCCCCCGGATGAAGAAAGCATTGATGAAGTAATCAAGACGGGTAAGGTCTGAGGGAACAATGGCAAGGCCGTCAATGCGCTCCCCGTGGAGAAGCTTTTCTAAGATTGTCGTTTGTTCGCCGAGATTGTGTCCTTGAGTCCGGTACATCTCAAAGTGGATCCCCCACGGAGCGAACGAACGTACAGCATCACTAACGCCCTCTTCCACTTTATCCCAGAAGAAGGCATCTGTCGGAAACAGCACCACAACTCTTTTTGGCTGCGGGAGAGGAAAAACTCCAGAAAAGGTATAACCCAACTCCCGCGCCCTCCGAACGATCTTTTCTCGCAATTCCGGATTAACCTTTCCCTTTCCACTCAAAGCCCGACTTACGGTGGCAATAGAAACATTGAGTTCCTTTGCAATGTCCCTTATAGTAACTTTTTTACCCACCGGTGCAAAACCCTTTCCTGGAGTTCAAAGAATGTCCCTCTTTTGCTCTCATATTACCAGAGACTTTCCCGAAAGACAACCCTGTCCCTCCCCAGGAGGGGAAGGACAGGGAAAGGATAGAGCCTCACTCAGTGAGGAACTTGTAAATCGTAACCTGTCTGTACACCTCTCCAGGAGAAAGGAGCGTGCTCGGGAAATTCGGGTGGTTGGGCGAATCGGGGTAATGCTGCGTCTCAAGGCAGAACCCGGCGTACTGCCCGTAGTACTTGCCGCCCTTCCCTTTGAGGTCAAGCCAGTTGCCCGTATAGAGCTGCACACCAGGCTGGGTGGTGTACACTTCCATAACGATGCCGCTTTCTGGAGCCTTTACCCGCGCCGCCAGTGCAAGCTCCCCGGTCTGATTGTTGAGCACAAAGTTGTGGTCATAACCCTTGAACGGTGGCTCGGCAAAGGCCTGGATCCGCTCACCGATTTTGCGAGGTTCGCGGAAATCAAGAGGAGTTCCAGCAACAGGAGCAATTTCGCCCGTGGGGATAAGATTGTTGTCAACGGGAGTGTAATTGTCTGCCACAATCATGAGCTCGTGGTTCAAAATGTCCCCTGAACCTTCGCCTTCGAGGTTAAAGTACGCGTGATTGGTGAGATTGACAACGGTGGGCTTGTCCGTGGTTGCCACGTACTCAATCTTCAGCGCGTTGTCGTTGGTCAGAGTATAGGTGACGGTCACGTCGAGATTCCCGGGAAAACCTTCCTCACCATCGTGACTCAGGTACTTGAGCCGCAGGGCAGGTCCCTCGGGCGTCTTCATCGGAATGGCTTTCCAAACTACATCCTGAAACCCCTTCACTCCTCCATGGAGCATGTTAGGACGGGCGCCACCAGCGTCGTTGCACGCCAGCTGATACGTTACTCCATCAATGGTGAACCGTCCCTGGGCTATACGGTTGGCATACCGTCCAACTATGCAGCCAAAGTAGGGGTCATTTGGTCCTTCGAACTCTGCAAGGGTGTCAAAGCCAAGAACGACATCCCTGAGAAGGCCGTTTTTGTCCGGAACCCAGAGCTCGGTAACAATGCCACCATAGTTGATAATCTTTACCATTGCTCCGTTGGCGTTGACAAGGGTGTACTGGTCAATGGGCGTACCGTCCTTGGTGAATCCGTAGAAGGACTTTTCAATGACCATGTCCTTGAGGGAAGCAGCAAATGCGCAGGACACGAGCACAAAGAGAACCAGCACCACACCACCAAAGAGCCGTTTCACAACTACACCCCCCCTAAAAGTGTTTTAGTGTTTTTAAACCCCATTTGCAACGGGGTTCACACTGAAAATAATAGGAGAAAAATTTCCAGAAGTCAACGAGGTCTTATAAAAAGTTTTCCAAAAGTGGGGAAGCTTCTGAGAGGAAGAGAAACAACTGTTTCCGTCTCAACCTCAAAGAATGGATTCAAGGTATTCCCTAAGCTTTTCAGGAGAGACTTTTCCTGTCGCTGCGGAAACAATTTTCCCTGCCGGTTGAAGAAAACCAGGTGAGGAAGGAAAAAGACCCCAAAGTCCCTGCTCACGGAGAGATCCTGATCCACCACCACAGGATACCGGATGCCCTGGCGCTCGGCGAACTCGCGTACTTCCTCGGGGTACTTGACACCAACACCGACGATGACAAGGCCTTCCTCCCTGTAGGCTTTGTAGAGCTCGTTAAGGAGTGGAGCTTCTTCTTTACAGTCCTTACAGCGAGGAGAAAAGAAATACACAATAAGAGGGCGGCCGGAAAAACGGCTCAGACGAATACGGCGATTATTGAGGTCGTAAAGGGAGAAATCTTTCTCAAGATGAGGCCGGGAAAGGGAGAAAAACGCATACACCCCTGCGAAAATCGCAATTCCGGCAAGAACCCAGAAAACGCGACGCCCCACTCTTCTCACTCCATTTCCTACCATGATGATAAGTCCAGTAAGAATTATTTCAGGGCTTCCTCTTCTCGTCAAGACCAAGAAGGAAAGAAAAAGAAACCCTCCAGAAGACTTGCCCCACAGGGGGCACAACGGCTATAGTTGTTCTGGAAAGGAGGACAGCCTATGGTCACCATAGAACGTGTTGCTCTCTGGGGATGGAAGAACAACATCCGCATCACCAATGGCACCGTGGAGGTTGTGGTCACTACAGATATCGGTCCCCGAATTCTCGTACTTCGTTTTGTCAACGAAAAGAATCTCTTCAGGGTTCTCGAAGAGGAGTGCGGAATTTGTGGAGGGAACGAATGGCACCTTTTCGGAGGACATCGTCTCTGGCACGCCCCGGAAGCTCGCCCTCGCTCGTATTCTCCTGACAATGACCCAGTCGCTTTCACCCCTAAGGAGCGGGGAGGAATCTTCACCCAAAGGGTTGAAGCGCTCACTGGAATTGAGAAGGAAATCGAGGTGGTCATGGATGACGAGGGGAACCACCTCACGGTCATACACCGCCTCACCAATCGAGGGGTCTGGCCTGTGGAACTTGCCCCCTGGGCTCTTTCGGTCATGGAACGGGGAGGAATAGCTATCATCCCTCAGGAACCCTATCAGAGCTGGTCGGAAAACCTTCTGCCTGTACGGTCATTAGCCCTCTGGGGGTATACCGATATGTCTGACCCCCGCTGGCTCTGGGGAAAAAGATATGTCACCCTGCGGCAGGATCCCGAAAAGACCTCTCCACAAAAAGCAGGCTTTGGCAACCGGCTCGGGTGGGGAGCATACTTCCTCGAGGGGTACCTCTTCGTCAAATATACACCGTACCTCCGGGGCGCCCTCTACCCCGACATGGGTTCTTCCTTTGAAATATACACAGACCACCGCTTTCTTGAACTCGAAACCCTAGGACCTCTTGTCCGTCTTGAGCCTGGGGAAACAGTGGAGCATCAAGAAGACTGGTTCCTGTTCAGGGGCGTCACCTGCGAAGACACCGAGGAGAGTATTGCCGAAAACATCCAACCCCTGGTGGAAGAAGCCCTTAAGGAAGGAAGCTTTATGTGTGACGGTGGGCAATATGAGAGGCACCAAAGGATTCGGGTTTGACCTTGGCCACAAAACCCATGCTCTCAATCATACCCACAACCTCACGAATCAGATTCCGGGTAGGACCATTCTGGCCAACGTCGATGTGGATTTCCACATTGTAGTTTGAAAGGTGGTTCCCGGGGAAGCGGTGGAGAAAGTCCACAAGCTTCTGAGACACCTGGAGCGAGAGGTAAGCTTCATGGTAGATGATGTCACGAATGGTCCGCACGTCTTTCAGATACACTCTCCTCCAAAAGTACCGCCCTCCAAAACCCACCCGGTGGATAATGAGGGCGGTAACGAATGCCCGAACAGGGGGAGTTTCCTGAACATCCTTCGAATCGGTGCCAATGATAATCCGATACTGACGCTCCGGTTCTTCCCGGATGAACTCGAAGAGAGAAGAAACAACAGCCTCAAAGTCAAGCACCCCATATGTTGGACTGTGAAAAAGCAACTCCTGCATCATGGTCTTATTCTACCACGCTTCAGGAAAGGAGGTTGAGGAAGTGAAAAAATTTCTCTGTCTTTTCTTCCTTGCCTTTTTTCACTCTTCCTGCCTTCTCCCAAGAAGATCCCTTCGCCCAGGCGCGGGAGAAAATGCTTGAGCAAGATATCATCGCACGGGGTATTACTGACTCCCGAGTCATTGAAGCCCTGCGCCGCGTTCCTCGCCACCTCTTCGTCCCCAAAGAACTGGAGAAGCTGGCCTACGAAGACACCCCACTTCCTATCGGACACGGACAAACCATCTCCCAGCCTTACATTGTGGCCCTCATGACTGAAAGCCTCAGGGTACGGCCAGGTGAGAGAATTCTTGAAGTGGGCACTGGCTCCGGGTACCAGGCAGCAATCCTCAGCGAAATAGGATGCGAGGTGTACACAGTGGAAATCATCAAGGCTCTGGCTGACGAGGCACGGGAACGCCTTCTTCGACTTGGGTACAGGAACGTTTTGGTTCTCTGGGGTGATGGGTACCTTGGCTGGGAAGAAAAGGCCCCTTTTGACGGCATCATCGTCACCTGCGCTGTGGACCATCTCCCTCCTCCACTCCTTCAACAGCTCAAAGAGGGCGGAAGGATGGTTATCCCTGTCGGCCCACCCTGGAGCATTCAAAGCCTCCTTGTTGTGGAAAAACGCAAGGACGGCATCGTCACTGAGGACTTAGGAGCGGTTCGCTTTGTTCCCCTCACCAGGGAAAAAAGGATAGAGTAATAGGGAAAAAGCCAGATAGGCGAGAATGGCGAAAAACAGGGCTATCCAGAGCCCCCAGAAAAGCGAAACGAGGTGGGCGAGGAGAGAGGAAAATACCGAGAAGAAACCGTTCCAGGCAAAGACTTCTCCAAAAAGGTGAGGCGCAGTATGCTGGATGCCCTGGGAAAGGAGGGGGAAGGGAAAGCCGAGGAACCACCCCACAAGAGCAAGAATCGGCAACACAACACAGAGACTCCCCAGGGACGAGAAACCAAGCAATGTCTCCCGAAGACCAAAAAGACCAAGGAAACACCCGAGAAGAACAGCAGCATGGCTCAAAAGGAGGAATCGAGGGAAAGCCGTCCCTTTACAAAAGACGAAAAAGCTGCCAAGACCGGAAAAGAGAAGAAGCGCACCAAGAAGCAGGGAAAAGGCGTACAGAGGGAATCCCAGAAGCATGTGGAGGTAAACGATGAGAGGAATTTCCACAAACATGAAACCCACACCTGTGAGCACTCCTCCCAGGGAAAGCCGGAACCGGTACCTGGAGGGTGGGCGTTTCCTGAAAAAACAGGGAAGGAGGATGAAGAACCCTGAGAATCCACCCATCACAGCGAGTGTAAAGAGGACAACGAGAAACCCTGCTCCTCCAAAGGGGAGCCAGCGCTTTCCCACCTCCTTTAAGGCTTCCGCAAGGGCTGAAAGACGTAAGAAATTCCCGAAATACGGTCGGCTGTCCTGGGGAGGCCGAAGGTCAAAGAGCTTGCTACCTTTTCCTTCTAAAGCCGCACATACGGCACGGTAATACCGCTTTCCAGTGTGGAACACCTTCTCCATTTCTTCCTCGTTCCACGGACCATACACAAAGTCAAAAGCGTATTTTCGAACCAGAGAAAAAACGTTTTCAAGGTCGTCCCGAGTCCAGGGAGTCTTTTTCACAAGAAGGAGAGCAAAGTCAAGGCTCTTCACCACAAGGAGGCGTTCCCGTAGCTCTTCTCCCAGGACCTCTCTTAAAAGAAGAACGAGTTTGGGAAGAACAGAAGGAGGATTCTGGAGGAAAAACGAGAAAACCACGACTCCCCGGGCATCCAGAGCCTGAAAGAGATCCCTGACTCCTTCAACGGTCAGAAGGAAATTCTCCTCGAAAGAAAACCCTCCTGGAAATACCGTGGCTCTTCCCACAGGAACCCGAAGGACCACCATGTCCCAGAAAGCACGCCTTGCAGCGATGAACTTCCGGGGAAGACCCACATGAACACGGGCAGGAAAGAAAGGAACATGCTCCTTGAGAAAGGTGGAAAACAGAGAGGACTTCGTAATAAAGTCAACGGCCTGTACTCCTGCTGCCCATGCGGCATACACCGCAAGGCCATCTCGCTCTTCCACCACCAGGGCGCGACCTGGTCGAAACGCCTGAAAAGGAAGGGACATGAGGAGGTGTTCGAGAAAGTCGGAGTCCACCCTCTGGGGGAAATAAGCGGTGGTTACGTGATCGTGTATCAGGATGAAACTTTCGGGAGGAAGCCTCTGAAAAAGCGGACTCAGCCCCAAACCAAAACGCGCATGAGGAGAAGCAAATACCTCGAGATACTCTGCAGGATTCCGGTAAACCCCAAGGAGATAGGTATCGGGCAAAGCGGTGATCGCCCGGGAAGGGGCATAGGGGGAAAGGAAAGGCTGTAAGGGAAGAAACAGAAAGGGAAGGAAACACAGAGCAAAAAGCCTCTTCTTCCCCCGGTTTCCTGCAAAGGTAAGAAGGACAAGCAACGCAAAAAGCGCACGGAGCTCGTCAAGCACAAAAAGGAGCAGGAAGGCCCCACCCACCCCGAGTGCAGACCCGACGAAATTCAAGGCATAGAGAGAAGGGAAAAATTCTGGGAAAAGTTCAAAAGCAGTGACCTGAAGTAGGCCGTGGAAGAAAAAGGGAAAGAAGACAACGAAAAGGAGTCCCCCGAGATACACCCACTGCAGTGGGTGTACAAAGAACTGGTATACGTCAAGGGGGAGAAAAAGAAAGACTGCAGCAGAGGCAAGGAGGGAAAGTCCAAAAAGAGGAAAGATAAAACGCCGGAAGCGCTCTGAAAGCAAGGGATAAAGGGTTCCCGATGCCCCGTATCCCAGGGTGGCTAAAGCCACAGGAAGCGAAACGAAATGGTGCCCAAAAAGGAAAGCAAGAAGCCGAAAAAGGACCATTTCTCCTGCCAGGCAGATGAAAGCCACGAGAAAAACACGCTGTGCCAGGACTTTCCTCTCCATCTTCCCTCCCCTCCGGTATAATATTACCAGAGGACCGAAGCACATGAGGAAAGAAGTCGTCATACGATTCAAGCGGCTTACAGAACGAGCACGCCTTCCTCAGTTCGCTTACGAGGATGATGCCTGCTTTGACCTTTTCAGTCCCTGCGACCTCACCATCCCTCCGGGAGAAAGTGCAGTTGTCGACCTTGAAATCGCCTCCGAATTCCCCACAGGTTACGAGGTCGTCATTCGCCCCCGAAGCGGCATGGGAATCCGTCATGGCATCATGATTCATCCGGGGACCATTGATGCTGGGTACCGGGGAAGCTGGGTTGTGCGTCTTTTTAACTTCGGCACTGCTCCATACCGCATCTGCCAGGGGGACCGCATCGCTCAGGGAGCTCTCCGGGAAGTTCCAAGAGTACGGATCGTTGAAACCTCTACCCTCTCCCCTACCCAGAGAGGAGAACGGGGCCTTGGATCAACAGGAAGATGAGGAAGGAGGACACCTTATGGAGATTCTGGAAAGCCTCAGGAGAGAGCCAATTATTGCTTATCTCTCGATGGAAATCGCTCTTTTCAATGACATCCCAACCTACAGCGGTGGCCTTGGCGTCCTTGCCGGAGATACGGTACGGTCTGCGGCTGATCTCTCTTTGCCCTTTGTAGCGGTAACCCTTGTGAGCCGCAAGGGATATTTCCGGCAGGAAATCACCCCCGAGGGGTGGCAGGTCGAGCATCCGATGGAATGGGATGTGGAAAAAATCCTCACTCCCCTTCCTCAAAAGGTCACGGTCACCATAGAGGGCCGAAAGGTTATGGTAGGAGCCTGGGTGTATTTCTGGCGAAGCTTTATCGGAAGCATCGTTCCGGTCGTTTTCCTTGATACGGACCTTCCGGAGAACAACCCTGAGGACCGGACCATTACGGACTTTCTCTATGGCGGCGATCGGCGATACCGGCTGAAACAGGAGATTGTCCTTGGTGTCGGAGGGGCCCGCATGCTCAAAGCCTTAGGATTTGAGGTGCGAAAGTACCACATCAATGAAGGCCACGCAGCCCTCATCACGCTGGAGCTCCTCCGACAGAGCCCCCAATTTGACCCGGAGTTCGTGCGAGCCCGCTGTGTCTTCACCACCCACACCCCTGTGGAGGCAGGACACGACAAGTTCGCCTACGACCTTGTTCGCGAGGTCCTTGAGGAGCTTGTTCCCTTCCCTGTACTCCAGAAATACGGAGGAGAGGACCACCTCAACATGACCCTTCTTGCCCTCAACCTCAGCGGCTATGTAAACGGGGTTGCCCGTCGCCACAGCGAGGTCTCCCGTCACATGTTCCCTGGGTACGCCATCCACTCTATCACCAACGGTGTCCACAGCTTCGCCTGGACGAGCGAGAGCTTCCGCGTGCTCTTTGATCGGTATATCCCTGGATGGGCATATGAGCCGAGCTTCCTCTCCCGGGCGGACATCATTCCCGACGAGGAAATCTGGAGGGCACATCAGGAGGAAAAGCGGAAACTCCTTCAGTTCGTGAAAGAAAAAACTGGTGTCGAAATGGATGAGAATGTCCTGACCATCGGTTTTGCCCGGCGGATGACAGCTTACAAGCGACCGCTCTTCATTTTTTCCGACCTCACACGTCTTCGAAGGATCAAGCGAAAAGGGCCATTCCAGATTATTTTCGCCGGGAAAGCGCATCCTCAGGACTGGGAGGGGAAACGGTGCATTCAGGAAATCATTCGTCTTTCTCGGGAACTTGCCGCGGACATTAAAATCGCTTTTCTCGAGAACTATGACCTTGACACCGCCAAAAAAATGGTGGCGGGGGTTGATGTGTGGCTCAACACCCCCATGCGGCCCCTTGAGGCTTCAGGAACAAGCGGCATGAAAGCCGCCCACAATGGCGTGCTCCACTTCAGCGTTCTCGATGGATGGTGGATTGAAGGGCACGTTGAGGGAGTGACAGGCTGGTCTATAGGGCCAGAGAGTGAGGCAGGGAAAACCCCCCAGGAACTCCTTGAGGAGGAAGTGGACGACTTCTACAACAAACTGGAGTACCTCATCATTCCCCTGTACTACACACAGAAAGACCACTGGCGACAGCTTATGAAAAATGCCATTGGAAAAGTCGCCCCGTACTTCAACGCCCACCGCATGATGCGCCGCTATGTGACCGAAGCCTATTTCCACCAACCCCTCCTTGCGAATCACCTTGTCCAGGAGGAAACGGCAAGCTGAAACAAAAAAGCCCCGGCGCATGCGCCGGGGCTCCTCTTTTCGAGGACTCAGAGTTTTCTCACCCGCACTGCCTGAGGACCCTTGGTACCCTGCTGGACTTCGAACTCCACTGCCTGTCCCTGTTCCAGGGTCTTGAAGCCACTCCCCTCAATAGCCGTGTAGTGAACAAAAACGTCTCCACCTTCGTCAGACTCGATGAACCCGTACCCTTTCGTCGCACTGAACCACTTCACCTTACCGGTTGGCATTGAAACTGAAACCTCCTAAAAAGAAAATTCAGGGTTTGCGCAAACCCAAAAGCATGGTAGCAC
>APCU01000044.1 GCA_000347575.1 Candidatus Caldatribacterium saccharofermentans OP9-77CS
CTTTCTCTTTCTGCCTATTCCCGAGGAATAGGCAGGTTTCCTTTTTGTTTTTCTCTGCTGGGGAAAGCAATGGAGGATAGGCTTTCTGTTGCGGTGGTAACCTTTGGCTGCCAGATGAATAAAAGCCGTTCTGAGCACCTCCTCCACCTCTTCCTTCAGGATGGTTTCTCTGAAGCCCAGGAAGAGGAGGAGGCAGACGTGCTCGTTTTCAACACCTGCGCTGTCCGGGAACATGCTGTGACAAGGGCTGTTGGGGTTATTGCCCATCTCTATCACGCTGCGCTGCAGAGAAGAGGAAAGCCCCCTTGCGTCGTTCTCTGCGGGTGTATGAGCGAGCTCTTGCGGGAGGAACTTCTTGTTCGCCTCCCGTATGTGAGGGTTCTCACCGGAACCCACAACATTGATGAACTCCCTTCCCTTGTTCGGGAGGCCTGCAACACGGGGGAACGGAAGGTTGTCTTCTCACCTCCCTCGCCGCACTTCACCGAGAGGGGATACCGGCGGAAAGGAAGGGTTTCCACTTACCTCCCGATTGCTTTCGGGTGCAATAATTTCTGTAGCTACTGTGTCGTGCCATATACGACTGGCCCTCAGCGGAGCAAGCCCCACGATGTGATTCTTGAGGAGCTTGAGGAAGTCGTTCGCGAGGGCTTTCGGGAAATCATTCTCCTGGGGCAGAACGTCAATAGCTACGGCAAGGACCTTGGGAATCCCCAGGCTTTCGAGAGCCTTCTTGAAGATATCGAACGTCGTTTCGGAGGAGAGAAAATCTGGGTTCGCTTCATCACCTCTCACCCCCGGGATATGCGAAGGGAAATCGTGGAAATTGTGCGGGGAAGCCGCATACTCTGCCCGTACTTCCACCTTCCTCTCCAGGCCGGTTCAGACAGAATCCTTGCCCTCATGAACCGGGGATACACCCAGAAGGAGTATCTGCGAATAGCCTCCTTCATTCGTGAACGTATTCCCGAGGCAGCCATTGGCACGGACATCATCGTGGGGTTCCCCACAGAAAGCGAGGACGATTTTGCTGAAACCCTCAGGGTTGTTCGGGAGGTGCAATTTGAGATCGCCTATACCTATGCGTATTCTCCTCGCCCCCGCACAAAAGCTGCACAGCTCAAAGACGATGTTCCCCAGGAAGTGAAAAAAGAACGGCTGCGAGTGCTGAATGACAGGCTACGGGAGGCTTATCTTCACCGCCTCCGTGTCCACGAGGGAAGGGTGACGGAGGTTCTGCTCCTTGAAGAAGATGGAGAACTCATAGCCCGGACTCGGGAGAACCTGAGGGTTTTCTTGGAGGGTGGAGAAAACCTCCGGGCGGGGAGCTTCCTGGAGGTTCGTCTTGCCAGGAATTCCCAGGGGAAGTGCATCGGTATTCCTGTATTGTGTCGGGATGACGGAAAAAACTAAACCTGTCCTCTGCATCCTTGGCCCCACATCAAGCGGAAAGACGGCGCTTTCAATAGGCCTTGCTGAGCGTTTCCAGAACGTGGAGATCGTTTCTGCCGATTCCCTGGCGGTGTACAGGTACCTCGACATCGGAACGGCAAAGCCTCCTCTTGAGGTCAGGCAACGCATTCCCCATCATCTCATCGATTTTCTGGATCCCCGGGAACGGTGGAGCGCTTACGAATTCCGCAGAGAAGCCCTTCGTTTGTTCCGCGAGATTTCCCTGCGAGGGTGTCTTCCGGTGGTTGTGGGCGGTACGGCGTTCTATCTGAACACGCTTTTTCACGGTATTCCAGGATGGGGAGCACCGCAGGATCGTAACCTTCGCCGGGTCCTTGAGCGAATACCGACGGAAAAACTCTACGCGCTCCTTGTAAGCGTTGATCCCCATCGAGCCAGAAAGATAGGAAAGAAGGACCGAAAACGGCTCATCCGCGCTCTTGAGATTTTCCTGCTCACATTGAGGATGCCTTCGGAAAAGAGAACACCCTCCCAAAGGCCCTGGACTTCTCAGTACCTCCTTGTCGGGATTTCCTGGAGCAAAGAAAAGCTCAGGGAGCGAATCAGAGAACGGGTGGAGGAGATGTTCCGCCAGGGTATTGTCGAGGAAGTTCAGCGCCTTTTCGAGCGGGGATATCGCCCGCCGATTCCAGCGCTTGAGAACTTCACTTATCGTCCTGTTGTTGATTTTCTCGAAGGTCGATGTTCCCTTGCCACCGCAAAGGAAGAGATTGTTCGGGGAACTCTGACGTTTGTGAAAAGGCAGATGAACTGGTTCCGGAAAATGCCCATCACCTGGTTTTCTCCTGAGGATGGAAATCTCCTGAAGCTTGTAGAAGAAGTATATCATTTTGTCAGGGTCCATCTTGAGGGGGGATAGGCCATGGAAGAGAAGACTGCACAACCTGGGAAAATCAAAGATCTCGGTTACTACTTCCTGAACCTCCTTTCAGCCAAGGCCTGGCAGTATCTCGGGCTCATGGTGCATCCCGAGAACGGGCAGATCCTTGTGGACCTTGAGGAGGCGCGAAAAGCCATCGATCTTTTTTCTGTTATCCTTGAGGCCATGAAGCGGGATCTTGAGGCAGAGGAGATTCGGGAACTTGAATTCCACCTTTCCAATCTTCAGCTGAACTTTGTGGAGAAAATGCGGCAGCTTGCTCAGGAGTAATGATTTAACATAATATACATTATGGGAAGTTAAGAGCTACCGGGAAACCACAAGCGTGTGGAGCCTGGCGAGGAATTCGCGCTGAACAACACAGTCCAGGGCAATTCTCCCGTTCTCCAGGGGTTCGAAGTGCCGGATGTACCCCCGGAAAGACAGTCGCTGCCGCACAAGGGGAAGTTGCTCTGGGGCAACCTCCAGGTGAACCTCCGCAACTTTTGGCTGGAGCGCTTGAGCAATTGCCTCGAGAAGACGGTCAAGACCAATTTTTTTCTTTGCAGAGACAAACACATAAGGATGTGCGGTTCGCATGTCGTACTCAAGCAACGGGAGCTCTTCAAGAAGGTCGACCTTGTTCAAGACGAGAATCTTTGGAAGATTTTCGGCGCCAATCTCCCGGAGGGTCTCGCTGACCACCCGAAAGTGATTGACATAATCAGGGTCTGCAACATCAATAACTTCGAGGATCACATCCGCTTCCTTTACCTCTTCCAGGGTGCTTCGGAAGGCATCCTTAAGGGTTTCCGGCATTTCCCGGATGAACCCTACCGTATCGATAAGGATAACGTCTCCGATACCGGGAACAAAGAGCCTCCTCGATGTGGGGTCAAGGGTGGCAAACATCCGTGCCTCGGCATAGACCCTGGAACCGGTGAGGGCGTTCATGAGCGTGGATTTCCCGGCATTGGTGTATCCCACAATGGCCACCTGAAGTGCTCCCAACTTCCTTCGAAGGCTTTTCTGTGTGAAAGTCTGCTGCTCAGTTCTCCTCAATTCCCGGGTCAGGAAGGCAATACGATCCTTAATTTTCCTCCGCTCCACCTCGATTTTCTGTTCCCCTGGACCCCTTGTCCCGATGCCACCCCCGGTTCGGGAAAGCTCCGTTCCTTTCCCCGTGAGGCGGCTCAGTTCATAACGAAGGCGAGCGAGTTCTACCTTGATTTTCCCCTGAGCTGTTCTGGCTCGCTGGGCGAAGATTTCATGGATTACTGCCTGCTTGGTGCATACCGGAATCCCCCATACCTCTTCGAGATTCCGCTGCTGGGAAGGGGTAATCTCAACGTTGATGAGAACAAAGTCTGGAGCATGAGCCGCGACGAGTTCCCGAATCTCTTCCACTTTGCCCTTGCTGAGGTAATACCGGGGAAAGGGGGTTCGTACCCTGCATGGGACAACAAGAGCAATGCTTCGACCCGCACTCCTTGCAATCTCTATCGTTTCCTCCACAAGGGACTCAGAAGACTCTGAGAAAGGAGGACGCTCTACGAACACAAGGATTCCGGAACGGTTGTCCTTCATCTTCTGTCTCCGTCAACCCTCCGGTAGAGGTTCTTGAAGATTTCCCAGTACATTTTCATTCGTTCCCGCAGGCCCCGAACAAGCCCAAGCTTCTCCTCCTTCATCACATGGGTGAGTCCCGGAAGCTTTACCAGCTTCACCCGGACACCATTCCTCCGAACATACCTGTTGATGGCCACCTCAACCCCGTAACGGGTGACTTCCATATCCGGGATATTCTGCAGGATGTCCGTGCGAATGGCCCTCTGCCCGGACAGGAAGGGAGCAATCTTCTGCGCAAGGTCTGTGGCCAGTCTCCCCTCCTCAAAGACTCCAATGGCCACATCGGCCTCCCCCCGGAGCACCGGTTCAACGAGGGACTCAATGTGCTTTGGGTTCAGTCCAATGAGGTCGGCATCAAGGAGGAGCACCACGTGACAGCGGATGTACTCGAGTCCGCGGTACAGAGCTCCACCCTTTCCGACATTATGTAAAAGTTCGACAACCTCCGCCCCTTTGCTGCGGGCAATCTCCACAGTTCGGTCTGTGGATCCATCGCTGACCACCACAATCTGGTCAATCAGGGGACTTTCCCGGAGCACGTCAAGAATAGGGCCAATGGTCTTCTCCTCATTGTACGCAGCGATAATGGCTGTGGTTTTCATGCTTTTCGAGGTTTCTTTCTCCTCCATCGCTACCCCAGAAGCTCCTTTCGAATCTTTTCAAGGAGCTCACACACGTCGTCCTTCTGGACCTCAAAGCGCTCATGAGTTTTGCGAAGCTTGACCTCAACCCTTCCGTTCCGTTCCATCCTCTCCCCCACAATAATGTGAAGCGGAAAACCAATGAGGTCTGCCTCGGTGAACTTGTACCCCGCGCTTTCTTCCCGGTCGTCAATGACAACCTCAAAGCCAGACTGGCGCAGCTTTCCATAGAGTTCTTCGGCTGCCTGGCGATGCCCTTCCTTTTTCATGTTGACCGGAATGACCACGACCTCATAGGGCGCAAGAGAGATCGGCCAGCAGATGCCTTTCTCGTCGTGGTTGGCCTCAATGGCTGCTGCCATGGTCCGCCCAATCCCTATTCCATAGCAACCCATGACCAGAGGTTTTTCTTTCCCATCCCGGTCAACGAAATAGGCCTTCATGGGTTCGCTGTACTTTGTTCCAAGCTGGAAAATGTGACCGACTTCAATACCCCGCTTCTCCTCTAAAAAACCTCCACACTGGGGGCACAGGGCTTCCTCGACCGTAGTGGCACTGTTGCAGCTTGGGCAAACGAAGACCTTCTCCTCCCCGGATTCTGCGAGGATGAGAAATTCGTGAGAAACGTCTCCTCCAATCACCCCGCTTTCCGCCGGAACGGCAATATACCGGAGCCCGCAGCGGCTGAAAACGCGGCAGTATGCTTCGTACATTTTCTGATAGCTCACCCGTAGCCCTTCCACATCTCGATCGAAGCTGTAGAGGTCTTTCATGATGAACTCCCGTGCCCGCATGATGCCAAAGCGCGGGCGGATTTCGTCCCGGAACTTCGTTTGAATCTGGTACAGCATGAGGGGAAGCTGACGGTACGAGCGGATTTCCCTCCGGGCAAGATCGGTGATGACCTCTTCGTGGGTGGGACCAAGGCAAAAGTCTCTTCCTCTCCGGTCCTGGAAGCGAACAAGCTCCGGCCCATACAAATCCCAGCGACCGGTCTCTTTCCAGAGCTCTGCGGGCTGCATGGCAGGCATGAGGAGCTCCTGACCCCCTGCCCGGTTCATTTCTTCCCGGACGATGCGGATGATTTTCTCCAGTGTTCGCCACCCCAGGGGCAGAAAAGTGTACACTCCGGCTGAGAGCTGGCGGATGAAACCCCCTCGGAGCATCAGGCGATGACTCGCAACCTCTGCTTCCTGGGGGTCTTCTTTCATAGTTGGAGCAAAGAGCAAGGACATCCTCACCGACTTCTCTCCTCCCCTTTCTGAATTGCTTTCCCGACAAGATCAATGAGCTTCTCCAAGGCCTCTTCCTGTGGTACCACAGCAGTCACCGTACCCCGGACAAAGAGCGCTGCTTTCCCACCTGAACTCAAGGCAAGACCAAAATCAGCTTCTCTGGCTTCTCCTGGACCGTTCACTTCACACCCCATAATGGCCACTTTAAGCGGTGTCTTTCTGGCGACCTTCTCCAAGGGCGCAATGGCCCTTCGAAACTTCTGGACACATAATACCACATTTCCCCTAACCCGGGCACAGGTCGGGCAAGAGATAACGGTCACACCCCGCGACCGTATGTTGAGGGCTTCAAGGATTTCCCATCCCACTTTCACTTCAAGAACAGGGTTTTGTGACGTCAGGGACACCCGGAGGGTATCTCCGATACCCTCGGCAAGGAGCACCCCCAGCGCCACGGAAGATTTCACAATACCCTCAAGCCCACCCCCCGCTTCGGTCAGTCCAATGTGCAGTGGATATGGAAAGGTCTTGCTCAACCTCCGGTACACCTCTATGGTTTCCTCGATATCGGGGGACTTTGCCGAGAGGATCAGGCGGCGCATGTTTTTCTTCTCTGCTAACTCCACGCACAGACCAACACTCTCAACCAGTGCTTCGTTTCTTTTCTTCCCGCGCAGAGACGGGGGAAGAGAACCCGTGTTTGCCCCGATGCGAAGTGTAACCCCCCGGTCCCGGGCAAAGTCGATCAAGGATTCCAAAAGACCGACGTCACGGGCGGTGCCAGGATTGATGCGGATTGCGTCAACCCCAGCCTCAATGGCCTGGAAGGCAAGCTGGAGTGTGAAATGGATGTCCGCCACAAGAGGGAGGTCTCTACGTCGTTTTTTGATCTCTCGAAGACCCGAAACACCACGCTCATCGAAAACAGCAACCCGGAAAATCTCGCAACCCTGGGAGAAGGCTTCCTCAATCTCCTGCAGACAGCTCACCCACTCCCCCGGGTGCTTCCTTCCCATGGCTTCTACCCATACAGGGGAATCTCCTCCAACTGTCAGGGAACCGAGAGGAACTTCCTGAGTTCTCCGCCGCTTCATTTTCTCGTTACGATTCTAAGAACATCCTGGTACGTGACGAAGATGGAAAGAAGAAAGATAAAGACGATACCAATGAGATATATTATACCTTTCTTTTCTTCCTCAAGGGGTCGACCCCTCACTTTCTCATAGAGGAAAATGAGCAAGTGGCCTCCATCAAGAACCGGGATGGGAAAGAGGTTGAAGAGGGCTAGGAAAACGCTAATTACCGCTGCAAAGGCCAGGAGGTTCACAAAGCCAAAAGCCGCTGCCTGTCCTGCCATTTGCGCTATGCCCAGGGGTCCGGTGACCTCGAGAGGGAATTTCCCTGTAATAGTGTACAGAACCCCAAGAAGGCTCAGCACAAACCATTCAAGCACTGTTATGGTGCTTTTTGCCACTGTCACCAGAGGGTGGTATCTCCTGCTCTCTCCACCGAACACCACCCGGATAAGAGCTCGTTGCTCCTCCGGACTCCATTCAGGAACCACAGGAATCTCCACGATGCTCCCTTTTCGTTCCAGGGTGAGGACTACGGTCTTCCCCGGGCTTGTGGAAATGGTCTGGGTGACCTCTTCTATACGTTCCACCGGTCTTCCATTCACCGCGATAAGGACGTCCCCTTTCTGGATGCCACTCTTTTCGGCGGGGCCACCGGGCATCACCTCAAGAACCGCAATTCGCCCTGTGGGAATGCCCGAAATGCTGAAGACGATGAAGAGGAGAAACACCGAAAGGATAAGGTTCATCAGGGGACCGGCAAGGACGACGAGGCTTCTCTGCCAGAGGGGTTTCGCATCGAAGCGCTCCGAAGAGGGGACAGAGAATTCTCCTGGACCCTCGATGAGGTTGCCTTCCATCCCCGCCATACGGACGTATCCTCCAAGGGGGAGCATCCGGATGGAAAACTCTACACCCTCCCACATCCAGGAGACGATTTTCGGCCCATATCCCAGGGCAAAGTGCAGGACCCTGATCCCGAAACGGCGGGCCATGAGGAAGTGGCCGCACTCATGGGCAAGAACAAGGAGGCTCAGGACAAAAATAAAGGCAAAAACAGTGATCACTGCAGGACGCTCCTTCGACGAATTAGTGCTTCAGCTTTAGAGAATCCCAACTGGAAGAGGCGCTGGATCTCATGGACACTCTGGGGAGGAGAAACGTCCTGGTCAAGAACCTGCTCTAGAATTACGGGAATGTCTTCAAAGGAAATATTCCGCGTCAGGAAATGATGTACACACGCCTCATCAGCACCGCAAAAAAGCGTGGGGTAGCCCCGACCCCTGGAAAGGGCGTACAGTGCCAGGTAAAAACCCTGGAATCTCTGGGGGACTGGATAATCAAAATGCAGGGCACGGAATTCCGTGAAGCGAAGACGCTGGAAAGGGTGTTCGAGTCTTCTCGGGGAGATGGCATTTTGGATGACAAGGCGCATGTCAGGAGGGGCAAAAACTCCAAAGACAAAACCATCCTTCATCTCTATCAAAGCGTGGACCACGCTTTCGCGCTGGATGAGCACGTCGATTTTCTCCTGGGGAATATCGAAAAGGAAAAAGGCCTCCATCACCTCAAGGCCCTTGTTCACCAGGTTCGCAGAGTCTACGGTGATTTTGGCTCCCATCTTCCAGTTTGGGTGGGCCAGGGCCATCTCGGGGGTAATGTCGGCAAAGGACCCCTGCCATTCGTAGAAGGGTCCTCCGGAAGCAGTAATGTACACTTTGGCAATCTCTTCCCTGGGGAGTAACTGGAGCATCTGCCAGAGGGCATTGTGCTCGCTATCCAGAGGAATGAGATGGGGATACCGCAAAAGCAACCCACTGCCCTCCAAGTCCCCTGCAAGAATCAGGAGCTCCTTACTTCCCACCCAGATGGTTTTTCCTGTTCGCAAAAGCTTAAGAAAGGTCTCGAAAAAGGCGATACCACTTGCGGCGAAGAAAACTCCTTCTACTTCATCAGAAAGAAGGACTGTTTCAAGCTCCTTGCCGCGAGTAAGGGCGTGAAAGGGGATGGAGAGTCCTTCAAGGTGGGGACTGTAAACGTACTGGGGACGGAAAGAAGCTGCCTGGTTGAGGAGTTTTGGAACATTGCGGAAACCTCCAAGGAGCACAACCTCAAAGTCATGGTGCATACTGAGAACCTCAAGAATCTGTTCCCCAAGAAAGCCTGTAGATCCAAGGAGTGCAACGCGCATGTTCATCCTCTCCCAAACAAAGCAAGGAGGTACACCAGGGGCCCAACAGCGAAAAAGGCATCAAAACGGTCCAAGACGCCTCCATGCCCGGGGAACAATTCTCCAGAGTCCTTGACGCTACTTCTTCGCTTCAGGGCAGATTCAAACATATCCCCAAGAAGGGCTACCGGAGGGATAATTGCTCCACAGAGGCAGGACCACGAAAGGGGCAATCTCCCAAGAATACCGATAAGGACGCTTCCAAGGACTGTACTCCCCATCCCTCCAAGAAATCCTTCCCAGCTTTTCCCAGGACTCAGAGAGGGGGCAATCTTATGGTTTCCCCACCGGATTCCGAAAAGGTAGGCGCAGGTATCGTTGACCCACACAAGAAGGGCAAAAAAGAGGAGAAGCCAGGGAGAGAACTCAAGGCCAGTCTTCACCCAGAAGAGGGGGAGGACAAAACAGTACAGGCTCCCAAAGAGGAAGAAGCCCATCCGCTCAAGGCACTTTCTGGTGTCCTGCACCGCCCACCCGGCAAGGAAGAGGGCAATACCGTACCAACCGAGGAGTTTTAGGCTCTGAGTAACCCAGGGCGACGCATACGTCCAGAAAAGCACAATACCCGAGAAGAAAGTGACGAAAAGCTTCCTCTCACCCACAGCAACTTTCCAGTATTCCTGAAAGGCCAGGAAGGAAAGTACAACAAAAAGCCCCACAAGGGTAATTCTGCTTACAAGAACCAGCACCAGGAAAAGGGGGAGGAAGACGGCGATGGTCACCGTTCGTGTCCTAAGGTCAGCCTGGAGAACCATGGCTTTGTTCAACAGAGACCTCCGAACTTCCTTTTTCGGCGGGCGAAATCCTCGAGCGCCTGGTGGAAATGGGAGACGGTAAAATCCGGCCACAGGGTATCGGTGAACCAGAGTTCGGTGTACGCGATTTGCCAGAGGAGGAAGTTGCTGATGCGCTGTTCGCCTCCGGTACGGATGAGGAGATCAGGGTCAGGCTGGTTCTCTGTGTCCAGGAAGACGCGAAACGTCTCCTCGCTCAGAGTGGACCAATCTCCTTGTGTCTTTTGGAAACGCTGCACTGCCCGAAGGATTTCATCCCTTCCTCCATAGTTCAGGGCAAGGTTCAGGGTAAGACCCTGGTTGATTGCTGTTTGCTCCTCAAGCTCGTGCATCACAGTCCTCAGGTGTTCTGGAAGCCCCTCCCGGCGTCCCAGGAAACGAACGCGGACATTGTTCTTCTTAAGCTCTTCTCCATAGCGGAGTATCGCCTCTTCAAAAAGCGCAAGCAACCCCTGAACTTCCTGGAGCGGTCTCCTCCAGTTCTCAGTGGAGAAAGAGTACAGCGTCAGGAACGGAATCCCCAAGCGCCCTGTTTCTTCAACGATAACCCGTACTATTTCAAGACCCCTTCGATGCCCTTCAAGGCGGGGAAGCCCCCGGCGCTCAGCCCATCGCCCGTTGCCATCCATAATGATGGCCACGTGCTGCAGGAGAGCGCTCACACGCTCATAATCTCTTTTTCCTTCTTCTCCCATAGGCCGTCGAGTTCATTGACGTGCTCATCGGTCAGCTTCTGAATCTCGGCCTGGGCCCACTTGCTCTCGTCCTCGGAGATTTTGCCCTCTTTCTCCATTTTCTTCACTTCTTCGTTGGCTTCCCGGCGGAGATTCCGTACCGCTACCTTCCCGTCCTCCACAATCTTTTTGGCCATTTTGGCGATTTCTTTCCTTCGTTCTTCGGTGAGTGGGGGGAGATTCACCCGTATGACGGTGGCGTCAACCGTGGGGTTGAAGCCCAGGTCGGATTTCCAGATGGCCTTCTCGATGAGCGGCAGGGCATTGCGATCCCAGGGCTGAATGAGAATGGTCCGAGCGTCAGGTGTAGTGATGGAGGCGATTTGCTTGAGCTGCACTGTCGTGCCGTAGTACTCTACCTCAAGATGCTCAACAAGCGCAGGAGATGCTCTACCGGTGCGAACATGGGAGAGTTCCTCCCGCACAACATTCACTGCCTGCTTCATGCGTCTCTCAACGTCCTTCAGAAGGGGTTTCAGGAGTTCATTCATATTTTTCCCTCCCCACAAGCGTTCCAACCTTATGCCCCGTGACAATCTTCTGGAGATTTCCTGCCTGGCTGATATTAAAGATGATGATGGGGATGTGGTTTTCCATACACAGGGAAACAGCGGTGGAATCCATAACCTTCAGTCCCCGATTGAGGACCTCAAGGTAATCAAGAGTTTCGAACTTCGCGGCGTCTTTGTGAAAGGCAGGATCCGCCTCGTACACCCCATCGACCTTTGTGGCTTTCAGGAGGGCATCGGCTTTGATTTCTGCAGCCCGCAGGGCTGCAGCGGTGTCGGTGGTGAAGTATGGATTCCCCGTTCCACCGGCAAAGATCACCACTCTTCCCTTTTCGAGATGCCGAATGGCCCTTCTCCGGATGTAGGGTTCTGCTACCTCCCGCATCTCAATTGCCGTCTGCACCCTGGTTGGGATTCCCCGCTCTTCAAGGAAATCCTGCAAAGCCAGGGCGTTGATGACCGTAGCCAGCATGCCCATGTAATCCGCTGTAACCCGACTGATGCCCTTTTCTCCAGCACTCCTTCCCCGAAAGATGTTCCCTCCTCCCACCACCACGGCAACCTCAACACCCAGGGACCGAACAGCGTCGATTTCTGCTGCAAGGTAAGCAAGCACCTGCGTATCGATTCCCGAGGGGAGAGACCCTTTGAGTGCCTCCCCCGAGAGTTTCAGAAGGATTCTCTTGAAGCGCAATGAATCACTCGTCATCTCCTTCACCCAGCTTAAAGCGGACAAAACGCCGCACTACGATGTTCTCCCCGAGTTTGGCGATGGCCTCAACGAGAAGGTCCCTCACCTTTTTCTCAGGGTCACGGATGTACTCTTGTTCGAGAAGGCAGTGCTCCTCGTAGAACTTCTTCATCTTCCCTTCCACAATCTTCCGCTTCACTTCTTCAGGCTTGTTGCTCTCTTTGAGCTCTTCCCAGTAGAAACTTTCTTCTCGTTTGCGGACCTCTTCAGGAACGTCCTCAGGAGAAATCCAGCGAGGAGCCTGCGCGGCGATCTGAAGGGTAAGCTCCTTCACGAGATTCCGAAATTCTTCAGTGCGGGCAACAAAGTCTGTCTCGCAGTTCACCTCAACGAGCACTCCGATTTTCCCATCCGTGTGGACGTAGGCACCAATCAGCCCCTCCCGGGCGGTACGTTCTTTCTTTTTTGCTGCAATCTCGATGCCTTTCCGGCGGAGAATTTCACAGGCTTTTTCCAGGTCTCCCCCGGCCTCAAGGAGGGCCTTCTTACAGTCCATGACCCCTGCACCGGTTCGATTCCTGAGTTCTAAAATGTCCCTGCTGTTGACGCTCATTGTTCTTCCTCCTCAAGCTCCTCAAGTTCTTCAAGGATGGCTGAAGCCTCCTCCTGGGTTTCCTCAGGGATGGCGACTCCCGTGGTGGGCACAACGTCAGCGCCCTCTGTGGCCAACCGCCGGCCTTCAATAACAGCATCGGCAATGAGAGAGGCAAAAAGACGGATGGCACGAATAGCATCGTCGTTGCCCGGGATGACGTAGTCGATTTCATCTGGGTCGCAATTCGTGTCCACGATGGCAACAATGGGAATTCCCAGACGACGAGCCTCAAGAACAGCGTTTCGTTCCCTGCGGGGATCGACGATGAACAGACAATCGGGTAAGCGTTCCATATCCCGGATACCACTCAGGTACTTCACCAGGCGGGCTTTCCTCTTGAGAAGCTGCATGACCTCTTTTTTCGGGAGCTTCTCCAGAAGCCCTCTGGCCTCCATGGCCTCGATGTTCTTCAGGCGCTCAATACTCTTCCGAATGGTGGCAAAATTCGTGAGCATGCCGCCCAGCCAGCGCTGGTTGACGTAGAACATGCCACAGCGCTGAGCTTCCTGCTGGATGGCCTCCTGAGCCTGCTTTTTCGTCCCCACAAAGAGCACCGTACCACCCTGGCGGGCGAGTTCTTTCACGAAGTTGTACGCTTTTTCGGTGAGCTCGACGGTTTTCTGCAGGTCGATGATGTAGATGTTGTTCCGCTCGGTGAAAATGTACGGCTTCATTTTGGGGTTCCATCGCCGGGTCTGGTGGCCGAAATGGACCCCTGCCTCGAGCAGCTGCTTCATGGTAACAACAGCCATAGACCGATCCTCCTTCCGGTTTTTTCCTCTGCGGGGAGAACCATAAAAGGCACCGGAGGGTTCCCCGCATGCGTGCTCAAAACCTGGGTAAGTATAGCACGAAGGGCAGGAACGCCACAAGTCCCCCTTGTTAGAGAATGTACCTTGTGACGTCTTCATCCTTAAGGATATCCTGGAGCTGTTTTCTGACGTACTCCCGGTCGATCACGATGTGCTGCCCCTTAAGACGCGGTGCGTTGAACGAGATGTCCTGGAGGACCTTTTCCACAACGGTGTACAGCCTCCGCGCTCCGATGTTCTCCATCTTTTCATTCAGCGAGTAGGCGATGTGGGCAATCTCACGGAGAGCATCTTCGGTAAAATCAATAGAAACCCCTTCGGTGGATAGCAAAGCCTTATACTGTTTCACCAGAGAGTTGTATGGCTCAACAAGGATTCGGTACAGGTCCTCTTCAGAGAGTGGAGAGAGCTCTACCCGGATAGGGAAACGTCCCTGGAGCTCAGGGAGAAGGTCTGAAGGCTTGGACTGGGAAAAGGCTCCTGCAGCAATGAAGAGGATGTGGTTTGTCCGAACAGGACCGTGTTTTGTCAGAACTGTTGAGCCCTCAACGATGGGGAGGAGATCCCGCTGTACGCCACCCCGGGAGACGTCCGGTCCATATCCCCCTCCTGGAGGGGAAACAATTTTGTCGATTTCATCGATAAAGACGATACCCGTTTCCTCCACCCGTCGGATGGCTTCCTGCACGACGTCGTCCATATCGATAGCTCTCTGAACCTCCTGGTTGAAGAGAACCTCCCGGGCATCCTTGATCTTCATTCGCTTTCGCTTCCTCCGGGGTGGAAAGAGGCTTCCGAAAACGTCCCGCAGGTCAATGCCCAGGCTTTCCATGCCACTTGCGGCAACAAATTCCACCGGGAAAGAGCTCTCTTCAACTTCGATCTCAATGATGCGTTCTTCAAGCTCTCCCCTGCGGAGTTTCTCCCGGAGTTTTTCTCGAGTCCTGGTGAGTGAAGCAGAGACCGTCGGCCATACTACATCCACCCGGGGCGAGCTTTCGAAGTCTGCTTCCTCGTCCCTTCCAGAGTCCTGGGCCATGAGAGCGTCAAGAATTCTTTCCTCCACGATTTCCCGCACTTTCTCTTCCTGAGTTTTGATCCGTTCGTT